>NZ_LDVA01000362.1:0-125740 GCF_050768715.1 Burkholderia sp. ZZQ-2
CACCGCGCCCGCCGCGTCGAACGCGTGCCGCAGTTCGCCCTTGAGCCAGTCGACGATGTGCGGTCCGCGCGCGTGCCAGAACGCGTCGAAGCCGGAGCCGGCGTTGCCGATGCGAATATCGTCTTTCATGATGGTGTCCTCCTGGAAATAACGGGTGATCGTCGTGACGACGCTCGATTCCTCTGCCACGTTCGACGGGCCGCCGAACGTCCTGACCGCGCCCGGCCCCACGATGCGCACGACGATGCGCGCCAGCGCATTGAGCCCGCCGCACTCGACGTAGCGGTCGATGCCGTCCGCGCGCGCGGCGCGAATCGCGTCCGCGAAGCGCACCGGCATCACGAAATGCGACGCGAGCCGCATCCCGGGATCGTCGGCGCCGCTATAGCGGCGGCCGAGGATCGGCGAATACACCGGAATCGCGAGCGCGCCGGGCCGATATGCGGCAAGCCGCGCGGCGAACTGCGCGCGCGCGCCGGCCAGGTCGGGGTGATGAAAGCCATACGGAGACCGGAGCGTCTGCGCGGTCACGCCTTGCGCCGCGCAGGCCGAGACGAAATCTTCCAGCGCGTCGCGCGGGCCGGACACGACGGTCTGCGACGTATGGTTCTCGACCGCGATGCAGACGTTGCGCACCCCGTGCGTGAGCGCGCTCGCGTCGATCAGCGCGAGTGTCGCGTCGGCGCCGGCCGAAATCGCGGCCATCATGCCGTCGGCCGGTGCCGCGGCCTGCAACGATGCAATCCTGTCGCACACGATCCGCGCGCCCTGCTCGATCGAATACATGCCGCCGCACACCAGCGCCGCGATTTCGCCGAAGCTGTGTCCGATCAGCAGGTCGGGGACGATGCCGCGTTCGCGCAGCACGCCGAACATCCCGACCGATGCGCCGAAGATCCCGAGCTGCAACAGGTCGGGCGCGTCGCGCAGCCACGTATCGAGCCCCGCGTCGTCGCGCCACAGCGCGCCGGTCAGCGGATGGCCGAGCCGCTCGCTCGCGACCGCGTCGATCGTGTCGAGCGTCTGCCGCACGCTGCGGTGTTCGTGCCCGAGTTGCCGCAACGCGCCCGCATAGAACGCCCCTTGTCCCGGGAACAGGAACGCGCAGCCGTGCGCTTGCGCGTCGCCCGCGTTCGGCCCGGTGCCGTTCAACCTGCGTCGTTCCATAATCCCAGTCTCCCAAGGCTCTCGGCCAGCTTCAGTCTCGCGGTCCGCCACCTCGACACCGCGAGCACGCGCTGCCGGCGCGCATCCGCGAGCGCCGACTGCGCATTCAGCAGTTCCGTGAACGAGCCGACCCCGGCCTTGTAGCGGCCGCGGGCGATCTCGAGCGAATGCAGCGCGGTGTCGAGCAGATGCTGCGAGTTGTCGAGGTTCGTCGTGTCGGTCTGCAGGCTCTGGTAGCTCTTCCACACGTCGAGCGACACCTTGAGTTCGGTATTGCGCACGTCGGCTTCCTGCGCATCGGCCTGCGCCTTCGCCTCCGCGATGCGATACCCGGATGCGAAGCCCTCGAACAGCGGAATCGAAATCTGGATGCCGATCGAGTTGCTGTGACTGCTCTGCAACTGGAACAGCGACGGCTGCTGCTGGTATGACGGGTTGTTGCGCGTGAGGCTGCCCATCAGCGAAATCGTCGGCAGCGACTGGGCGCGCACCGCGCGGATCTGGTCGCGCGCCGCTTCGAGCCGCTCGCGCGCGGCGATCAGCTTCGGGTGATCGCGCTTCGCTTCGGCGATCAGGTTCGCGACGCCGCGCGTGAAATCGTCGCGATCGGGCGACGGTTCCGCATCGGCGATGCGCAGCGGCGTGTCGGCGTCGGCGCCGAGCGTCGTCGCGAGCGTGCCGATCGCGTTCTGCAGGTCGCCCTCCGCGCTCACGCGATCGAGCAGTGCCTTGCGATAGGTCGTCTGCGCCTGCAACGCGTCGCCGAGCGTGCCTGCGCCGCCGTCGTGTCGCGCGCTTGCTTCGGCCAGGCTCTCCTGCGCGGCACGTTCGACCGCCTGGGCCGCCTCGAGCGCCGCCTGCGCGTCGCGCAGCGCATAAAACGCCTGCGCCGCGTCGTAGAAGACGCTCTGCAACGCGTCGTCGTGCGCCGCATTGGCCGCGCGCAGCAACGCACGCGCGCGGTCGAGGTTCGCGCCGCGCTTGCCGAAATCGAACAGCACCCAGCTCAGGTTGAGCATGCCGTAGCGGCTGGTGCTGCGCTGATCGCCGGAAAAACCGCCCGTATAGGTCGTGTTCACGTTGTCGCGCTGGATACCGGCCGTCGCGTTCAGCGTCGGCAGGTATGCGGCCTTCGACACGCCGACCTCGGCCGTCGCCGCCCGTGCGTCCGCCCACGTGCGGCTCAGTTGCGGATGGGAGCAGATCGCCAGCAGGATCGCGTCCTCGAGCGCGATCGGCCGGTCGTCGAGGCGCCGTGCGCCGCATGCGGTGGCCGATGCCATCGACCCGGCCTGCGTCGCCGCGACGTCGTCGCGCGTGCGATAGACGTCGAGCATCTGCGCGCCCGCGGGCAGCGCGGCGGCCAGCGCAACGGCGGTCAGCACGACGGCGAAGGGTCGCTTCATCATCTAGCGCCCCGCCACCGGCTGTACCGGACCGGCAACCGGACCGGCATCGTGCGGCGCCGGCCGGGTCGCGGCCGGCTCGCCGCCACGCGACTTCGCCGCGACCGCCGCGCGCATCGCCGCGGTCGACTGATCGAGCACGACCTTCCCGCCCTGCAGCATGATGACGCGCTGCGCGGACGCGATCGTCTCCGGCCGGTGCGCGACGATGAGCCGCGTCATCGCGAGCTGCGTGACAGCCGCATTGACCTGCATCTCGCGCTGAATGTCGAGATGGCTCGTCGCTTCGTCGAGCACCAGGATGCGCGGCCGCTTGTACAGCGCGCGCGCCAGCAGCACGCGCTGCTTCTGGCCGCCAGACAGCACGGTGCCCATGTCGCCGACGAGCGTGTTGTAGCCCATCGGCATCGCCGCGATGTCGTCGTGCACGGCCGCGATGCGCGCGCATTCAGCGACCCAGTCCGGATCCGCTTCCGGGTCGAAGAAGCTGATGTTCTCCGCGATCGACCCCGCGAACAGCACGTCGTCCTGCAGCACCGTGCCGACCAGCGCGCGCAGCCGCTCGATGCCGAGCCTGGCCACGTCGAGCCCGCCGATGCGCACGGCGCCGCCCGTCGGCTCGTGAATCCCGAGCAGCACGCTGATCAGCGTCGTCTTCCCGCAACCGGACTGCCCGACGATCGCGACCGATTCGCCGGCCGCGATCGTCGCATTGACGCCGTCCAGCACCAGCGGCTCGCCGTCCGCGTAGCGGAACGACAGCCCGTCGATCTCGATGCTCGGGTCGAGCGAGTCCGCTTCGCCCGGCACGCTGCGCAGGCTCGCGTCGGGTTCCGCTTCCGCGAACACGATGTCGGCCAGCCGCTCGCCCTGCAACTGCAGCATCCTGACCTCGAAATACTTGTCGATCAGGCTGCCGACCCGGCTGTCGAACTGACTCTTGTATGCGTTGAACGCCATCAGCACGCCGACCGTGAACTGGCCGTCCATCACCATCCGCGCGCCGAGCCAGATGACCAGCACGTTCTCGATGCCGAACAGCAGCCCGTTGAGCTGCTGATAGAAAATCTGCAGCTTCTGCACGTGCAGGCTCGCATTGACCTGCTCGACCAGCAGCGTGATCCAGCTCGCGCGCCGCTCCGTCTGGCGGTTGAACAGCTTGATCGTTTTCACGCCGCGCACCGTCTCGAGGAAATGGCTTTGCTGCTTGGCGGCGTGCACGATCTGATCCTCCGTCGCGCGCCGCAACGGGCCGTACCACATCCATCGGACGAGCGCGTACAACGCCATCGTCGCCAGCGCGACGAGGCCGAGCGTGCGGCTGTATACGAACATCATCGCCAGCGTGACGAGCGTCATCAGTCCGTCGATCACCGCACCGAGAAACGACGTGGTCAGCGTCTGCTGGATCGTGTCGATCGAGCCGAAACGCGACACAACGTCACCGAGATGGCGGCGTTCGTAATAGCGCACCGGCAGGCTCAGCAGATGCGTGAACACGTTCGCGCGCCACTGGATGTTGAGCGTGACGCCGACATACATCAGCGCCCACGCGCGAATCGCGCCGGTCGCCTGCTGCATCATCAGCAGCAGGCCGAAGCCGAGCGCGAGCACCGTCAGCAGGTCGCGATCGGCGCTGACGATCACTTCGTCGATCACCCATTGCAGGAAGAACGGCTGCACGAGCATGAAGACCTCGAGCGCGATCGCCAGCACCAGGATCTGCGCGAGCGAACGCGACAACCCCGACACCGGGCCCAGCAGTTCACGCAGCCTGACCGCCGGCCGCGCCGCGCGCGGCGCGAAGCCGGCGTTCGGCCACAGCTCCAGCGCGACGCCGGTGAACCCGCGCGAGACGTCGGCGAGCGACACCTTGCGAATGCCGTGCGACGGATCGTGGATCGTCGCGGTCTTGCCGTTCACTGCCTCCAGCACGACGAAGTGGTTGAAATTCCAGTGCAGCAGGCACGGCAGGCGCAACTGGCCGAGCTGCGCCATGTCGAGCTTCAACGCACGTGTGCCGAGCGACAGGCGCTGCGCGATCTCGATCACGCGCCCGAGGCCCGCGCCCTTCAGCGAGACCGGAAACTGTGTGCGCAGCGTCGCGAGATCCACGTGATGGCCGTGATAGCCGGCAATCATCGCGAGGCACGCGATGCCGCATTCGGCCGCTTCGGTCTGCAGGACCATCGGCAGCTTGCGGCCGAGGCCGAACGAGAGTCGATCGAGTAATCGCATGCGTGCGCCCGTCAGAGTTTGCCGGTCAGGCTGTAAAGCGGCTCGAGCACCCATTCGTACAAGCGCCGGCGTTCCTGCAGGATGTCCGCCTGCAACGTCATGCCGGCCTGCAACGGTTGCTGCGCGCCGTACGCGGTGACGTGCTGCGCGTCGAGCGCGACGATCACGCGGTAGAAGGTCGCGTCGCGCCCCTCTCCCGGCGTCGCCGCCGGGCCACCGTCGTTCGCGAGTTCGGCCGCCGACAGCGCCGTGCGCGCGATCGACACGACCGTGGCCCCGTACTGGCCGAATTTCTGATAGGGAAACGCCTGATAGCGGACCAGCACCGGCTCGCCGACCCGCACGAAGCCGATCGCCGTGCTCGGCACGAACAGGTGCGCCTGCCAGCGCGCGCCGCCCGGCACGACACTCGCGAGCGGCCGCGACGTATCGACCGACTGGCCGACGTCGGCGATCGCGGCCGTGACGATGCCCGCCTCCGGCGCGGTGACGACGATCCGGCGCTTCGCCTCGCTTTCGATCAGGTTCTGGTCGACGTCGATCACGTTTCGGTCGATCTGCGCGAGCTGGTTCTGCTGCTTGAAGCCGAGCCCCGACAGTTCGTTGCTCGCCTCGGTGAGCGACTGGAGCGTCGATGCGCGGTCGCGCAGCAACCCGTTCAGCTTCGACTGCTGGTCGAGCAGGTCGGCCTCGCGCTGCTGCGCCTGGTCCTTCGAGATGTAATCCTGCGCGAGCAGGCCGCGATAGCGCGTTGCGCCGTCGGCCGCGATCGAGGTACGCAACCGCTGGGCCGCGAGCTGGTCGTCGATTTGCGCGAGCGTGCCCTTCAGGTTCCCGATCTTCGCGCGCAGCGTGTCGCGCTCGTCCTGCTGCAGGCTGCGGGTCTTGTCCATTTCCGCGAGCAGTGACGCCTTGCGCTGCCGCGCCTGCGCGATCAATGCGGCCTGCGTCGCGCCTTGCGCGGCGCTTTGCAAGTCGGTCGATACCGTATAGAGCGTCTGTCCGCGCGTCACGCGCTGCCCTTCCTTCACGTCGCGCTCGACGACGATGCCCGGCTGCAATGCATAGACCTTGACCAGCCCCGCATCCGGCATCACCACGCCGGAGACCGTCGTGCGTCGCGTATATGTACCGAACGCGAAGAACAGCACCACGCAGGTGGCCATGACCATCGCGACGACCGTCAGCAGCGTCATGGACAGCGGATGCACCAGCACGATGTCGCCCAGCACCCGCATGCGCCGAGCCTGTGCCGCTTCAGAACGAAAGAGACCGAACTCCATTTTCACCAACGTGTCGCCAAACAACATGTCGCCCAATATCGGTATCGGCGTCCATTCCGCTTCCACGCGTCGGAACAGGCAAAAGCGATCCGGTATACAAAGAAGACCCGTGCATACCGGATCGTCAGTTCCATCATCGGGAGACGCGGCGGCTACCGCGTCGCCTCAATGCAGGCAACTCAGTACTGCGGGCCGCCGAAAAGGCCGTCCAGCAGGTTCACCGCGGCGGTCGTGATCGTCTCGCCGATGTTGTATGCCTGCTTGACCGGTGCGGCGAAGATGCCGAACGTCAGCGCATTGCCGATGCTCTCCGCGGTGCTGCCGCCCCATTCGATGATGTTGCCCAACGCGGACGGGATGCCCGGGCCGCTGTAGTAGCCGCCGGAAACTTGTGCGATTTGCTGTTGATTCAGTTCTTGCATTGCATTTCTCCAGTTTCAAAATGCTAGATAATCCATCTAGCGGGGCATCGAACAACGCCGCAATTGCGGCGCAGATCAACACGTTAAATACATTTAAACTTTTAACGACTCGGCGCATCCATCGCTCGAGCAAAATCAAACCAATGCATTCAATCCTGCTCAAAAAGCGCATAAAACCCCGTCGACCGGGATGAATCGATCGACCTTTCGACGTCGGCCATTCAGCGGCGATATGCGAGCAGCCATCGCCTCGGCGGGCGTCCGACTGAAAGACGCCGGGCAATGGACGTGCAAGTGCTTCCGCGCATGGATGTCGCGGTGCCCGCATGCCACGGAGTACGAAATTTCAACGAGAACGACTGCCCGATCGAGCCCGCGCCCGATAATAATTGCGTGCTAAATGCCGTTCATCTAATCAGCTAAACGTCGTTGATTGGATGATCGACATCAGATTTCACCTCTGAGATTTTTACAGCGCCGAATCAGACGAACCAATGATCGGTCACTTTTCGGACTCCCTTTGTACGATACCGCACCATGGGGCAAACCCGATATTTTGAGGATATTTACTTATTTTTATTATCGATTCCAGGCTTGCATGCCGTGATTGAATGCCCCCAGTTGATTCTGGAAAGGTCATGTCTTCACGGTAGATCCGGTCCCCTTGACTGGTCGGAGGTCGCCGTCGCCCGACTCGGATGGATGCGCCGTCAGATGCCAAACGACGTCGTACGTTTTCACCGGAATTCAAACAGCAAGCCGCGTGTCTGGTGCTCGACCAGAGCTATAGCCATATGGAAACGAGTCGCTCGGGGGGCGTCGGCGAGACGGTACTGCGCCGCTGGGTACGCCGGCTTCAAATGGAGCGTCAGGGCGTCACGCCGCAGGGCAAGGCAATCACGCCGGATCGGCAACGCATTCCGGAACTCGAGATCTGGACGCTATTGCGCGCGCGGGAGATGCCGTCCTCCGCTTACGCATTCGCCACGTCCCTGCTCTGGTTTCCGCATTTGATCTCCGGAGAACGAGAATCTGCACCACACCCGATCAGTTTGATTTGCGAGAAACCGGGCGCTGTCGACACCCGCGATCGCCACACCCGTTCGCCCCGACGCATCAACCCAGATGTCACGTGTTACTCCCGCATCCCCTCCAGATCGCGGATCAACTCGCTTGCCGAGATTTCGTCGAGCGTCGACAGCGCATCGGGCTCACGAATGCTGCCCCAGTTCGACGGCGAACCGGCCTGCAACGCGCCGAGTTGCTGATCCGGATTCATGTCGACCGCGCCGACGAAGATCCCCGGGTCCAGCGACAGTTCGATCACCTTGCCCGCGCCGAGCGGCTTCGTGAAATACCAGATGCAGCCGGCATCCTCGACCTGGCCGCGCCGCCAGCCCTTGTTGACGAGCCCGAGCACGCGGCCGGTCGGCACCTTGACGCCCTTCCAGCGCTCGAGCTGCCGCCCGTTGCGCTCGTCGTCGGTCAGCCGGTACACGTCGCGACCGAGCTGCGCGAACGGCTGCAGCAGCTCGTAGTCGGCGAACACCTGCCCGAATGCGGCGGCATCGGCCGGCGCGATCTCCAGCGCATGCGGCACCCCGATGCGGATCGTCGCGCCCTCCGGCAACGTAAACGCATCGTCGTCGGCCGTCGCCGCCGTGCCGTCTTCCGCCACGCGGAAGCAGGCCTTCAGCGTGCCGCCGAAGTTGCCGCCGTCGTCGACTTCGTACACACCCCAGACAAGGCGCTGGACAAGATGGCGTACGAGCGGATGCTCGGCGAGAAACGCGCGAAACACCTCGGGTGTCCAGCGGCGGCGCCCGCACATCGCCACCTCGAGCCGCGCGACCTGCTGGCTCGCGATGGTGCGCGCATCCTTCTTCAGCACCTTGAAGCGCTCGACCGCTTCCTTGCCCTTCACGGGATCGTCGGTCTTCTTCGGCTTCGGCAGATCCGCGAGCCGCGCGCCGGCCACGCCGTCGGCGCCGGTCTCGCGCACATACGGCTTGAGCGTCTCGTCGAAGCCGACCCGGAATGCACGCGGCCCGAAGTCGAGCAGCATCGTCCCCTGTTCGTCGAGCCCGAGATCCGGCGCGAGACGGTCCTCCAGTTCCTCGGACGACAGCCCGCGCGCTTCCGCGATCGCATCGATCTTCTCGCGCGCGCGGTCCTGCAGCGCGCGGAACTTGACCTTCTGCGCGATGCCGTTGAGCAGCATCAGCGCGACGTCGCTGCCGATCGACGCCAGCACTTCGAGGCCGGTCGCCGCGCGTGCATGCGCCGATTCGCCGGGCCACGTGCGGATCAGCGGCGTCAGCTTGCGCGCGGTGTCGTCGTTGCCGAACAGGCCCAACGCGGTGAGCGCCCAACCCTCCTTGCCCGGCGCGCCGGCATCGAGCCATGCGTTGAAGCAGTCCCACGCGAAATCGGCCAGCGACTCCGCCGTGCACGCGTCCTTCACGACGTCGATGCCGCCGTAGACGCCTTCACCGGTCGGGAACGTCAGCATCTGGCCGAGATGGTCGAGCGCGTCGTCCGGCAGCGCCTTGCCGTTCTTCAGCACCGGCCGGCGCCAGCCGCGCGGCTGCCAGAATTCGGGCAGCTTGCTGCGCTTGGTCGGGAAACGGTCGAGCGGGCTCTCGTCGAGCACGGCGCGCACCGCTTGCGGCACCGCGTCGTCGGCATAACGCGAGGCGACGTCGATCAGCAACGCCTCGTGGCCGTTCGCCTGCAGCAAACGCAGCGCAGCGCCGGCGCAGTCGCGCGCTTCGCCCGGCTTGCCGAGCGACGGCGCGATCAGGCCGCAGGCCGCATGCTCCGGAAACTTCAGCAGCCACGCACGGCCGTCGTCGCGCAAGGTCTTCAGCTTCGCGAACGCACGGGCCGCGATCGGCGCGCATTCGACGGCGCCGTAATTCAGCGCGTAGCCGAAATTCTCGGTCGGCTTGTTGCGCACGGTTGCGATGAGGCCGGGCAACGCGGGCAGGCCGAAGGTCGCCATCAGCAGGTTCACGCCCGCCGTGCTGTGTTCGCCCGCCACCGCGTTCCAGATGTCGACGGCCACCGCGGCCGGCAACAGCGTCAGGTATTCGGCGCGCAGCCAGTACCAGAAGTAACGCTCGCGCTTACGCGCGTCGATCATCGCGCGCCACGCGGCGACGAACGCCGGTGCGTCGCCTTGCCGGATCGCCTTCGCCGCCGCCTCGCCGAGCGGCCCGTAGTACTTTTTGCTCGCGTCGAAACCGAGGCCGTCGATCAGCATCATCGTGTCCTTCGACGCCGCGGCGAGCCGCTTCGCTTCCCACTGGTCGGGCGTTTTCGCCTGGTTGCGCTTCGCTTCGTCCCAGCATTCGACCGCCGCCAGTTCGAGCGGCTCCAGCGTCAGCGCCGCCGCCCGCTTCTGCCGCGCGGCAAGCCAGGGCGGCGCGGCCAGCACACCCGGCAATTCCTCGGCCGATGCGACCTCGGCCGGGCCGGCCAGCAGCGCGAGAAGTTTGTCGATCACGGCCTGGGCCGGTGCGTCGAGCCACGGCCGCAGCCCGTCGACGTGCGCCGTATGCGCACGCAACAGGCGCGTGAGGCTCGGCGTCAGCAGCCCGGCATCCTTGCCGCCCGCGGCCACGAGCCGCGACAGCGCGACCATGCCCGCCAGCGGCCAGCGATCGAGCGACAGCGACAGGCGCGCGAGCGCGCCCTTCGAACCGCTGGCGACCCTCGCCAGCGCGGCCACCGCGTCGGGCGTGCCGATCGCGGCGAGCGCGTCGCCCGCCTCGTCGGCGGCGGCGCCGCGTTCGAGCACGTCGAACGCGGCCGTGCCGCGCTCGCGCAGCACGGTCGCGACCATCCGCGACATTCCCCAGAACTCGCGGCCATAACTGTTCGGCCGGATTCTCCCGACCACCGCGATCGCGTCGGGATCGGTCGCGGTCAGCAGCATCCAGTGCAGCGTATCGGGCACGTCGCGTTCGGCGCTCAGCCTGCGCACCAGCGCATTCGACAACTGCGGCGCATCGGGCAACAACAGTGCGGGTATCGGCTGGCGGGTCGGGTGCAGCGCCGGCAACGCGGCCTCGATCCTGTCGACGCAGGCCTGCCATTCCGCCTCGCTCGCCGCGGCAAGATGCTCGCGCAGCGCCGCCTCGCCGCCGACGATCGGCCCGCGCCAGCTCTCGCGCACCGGGCCTTCGACATTCGTCGAGAAACGATGGAGGCGGCGCTGCGCCTGACGGTCGTAATCGGCGTGCACGTGGATTTTCAACGCGTCGAGCAGCACGTCGATCGCGCCCGTCAATCCGTATTGCGCAACCAGGTAGTCGGCGACCGGGCGGCCGATCGCAGTTTCGCCGTGATAGTCGCCCACGGTCATCGCCAGCGCGAACAGCGCGGCGTCGGCTTGCGCGTCCGCCACCGGCCCGGCGATCGGCGTACGCGCGGCCAGCCGGTCGAGCATCCGCTGGACGGCCGGGCGCAGCGCCGCGTCGGTCGCGCCGATGTCGATCGAGTACCCGTCCTTGCCTTCGATCTTCAGCCACGCAGCGCGCACGTCGAGCACGGTCACCTCGACGGGAAAACGGCGGGACGCATAGGCTTCGCGCAGGATCTGCGGCGACAGCCGCACGGGATCGCCGTGCATCAGCCACGGCGGTGCGCCTGCGTCGGCGACGGCGGGTGCGGCAGGCGCCGGCACGGCGGCCGCCTGGGACGCCAACCACTCGCCGAGCGCCACGGCAGTCGCCTGCCCGTGCTCGTGCACGCTCGCCGACGCTCCCCAGCCATGCAGCAGGCGGCGCGACTTGAGCAGGTCGAGCGCCATCGCGGCGCCCTGGTCTCCGACGTCGTAGCGGCGCTTGATCACGGCAACCGTCAACGTCTCGCCGGGCTTCAGGTCGCCGTTCGCGATCTGCGCGCGCACGGTCTCGAAGACACGCTCGCACTGGGCGTCGAAACCTTCGGCAGCGACGGGCGGCAAGGGCGCGGCGGCGGCGGCGGTGGCGCCGGAAACCGTTGAAGGCGGCGTCGATGCCGCCGGCTGGGCCGACGGCGTGGACGGCCCCCCCTTCGCGGCCTTCGCCGCCGCGGGTTGCGCGTTCGCGGCCGGTTCCGCGTCTGTCGACGCCTGCGGCACCGCGGCCGGGGTTGCCGACGACGCGGCGGCCGGCGGCTTGGCGGCAGTCGCGCCGATGCCGGCGCCGGCCGCTACCGCGACTTCGGCATAGCCCTTGCCGGTTTTCTCCTTGACGAGCTTGTCGAGCGCGGCGCGCGCCTTCGCGTCGTCCGCGAACGACTTCGTCTGGCTCTGGCCCGCGGTGCCGATGCGGCCCCAGCGGATATTGAGCCCGGAGCCTTCCTGCTCCACTTCCCAGAACTTGCTGGAGTTGCCTTCGATCAGTTCAAAACGACGCATCCGTTCCCTCTCACTCGGATCGACGACGCGGCACGATGCCGCGCCCGCATGCCATGGCCGCAACGCAGCCATGACGCCCTCTCGTTCATTCATCCCGCGAGCCGTGCAGCCTGCCCGACGACTCGCGGTGTCGGGCGCCGCCTGCTCGCCCGTTCGACGGTCATGCCGTCATTGCTCGACGATGCCCAGCAGCAGCAACGTCAGCGAACCCAGTTGCGCCAGGATCGACGCCGATTGCGCACCGCGCAGGCCGTCGGCCAGCGTGCGCAGCAGCCGCCCCGCGTGCGCGAGGCCGGCCCGCTCCAGTCGCGTGGCCTGCGCCAGCGCACGCTCGATCGCGCCGCCGCCCTGATGGCGCATGCCCTGGCGCAGCCACTCGGCCAGCAGCGCCAGCGTGTCCTCCGCGAGCGCGACCAGCGCGGGCAACGACTCGCGCCCGCCGGCCAGCGGCAGCGGTTGCGGCGCCGTCGCCTCGGTCTGCAGCACGACGGCGCGCTGCGCGGTCAACACGGCCAGCGGCCGCATCACGGCCGTGCCCGCATGCAGCCGGACGGTGCCCGCCAGCGCGCGCAACGCGCCCCATTCGCCGGACAGCGCGCGCGCCAGCGCATCGACCGCGCCGGGTGCCACGGCGCGATGCGGCAGCGCGAGGTGCAGCACATCGTTGCCTTCCACATCGGCCGTCCCGCCTTCGCCTTGCGCGAGCCGCGCGTGCAGCACCTGGGCGGCCGCATCCCAATGGACCGACCGCACGACCATCGGCTCGAACGCGACCACGTGCAGCGACCCGGCCGCGCCGGCCGCCGCACCGTTCGCCGCCTGTCTCGGCCGCACGAAGTCGGGCAGCGCGTCACGCAGGTGCGCGACGAGCGCCGCGATGCCCGGCTGGCGGATCGGCGCGACGAGATCGTCCCAGGAGGTCGGCGACAGCGGCAGCACGCCTGTCTGCCGTATGCCGGCCGCGATGTCGACCGCACCGTTCGCGCGCCGCTTCGCGGTCTTCGTGACGACCTGCCCGGCAGCGATCTGCCGCAACGGGAAACCCGCGACGCGGCGGCCGGCCAGATCCGGCGCACGGCCGCCGGCCGCGACGTCGGCGGCACGCGGCCAGTTGCGCGTCAGCACCATCACGGTCTGCGTATCGGGATCGACGAACAGCACGCTCGCCCCCTCTTCCGCGTCGTCGGCCCACAGCTCGACGCCGAGCGACACCAGCCGTAGATGATCGAGTTCGACCTCGCCCTTCACGCCAATGCCGAGCATCTGGCGGGCCGGCACGGCGGCCCCCTCGCGCTGCGTCGCGGCGGACAACGCCGCGCGCAGGCGCGCCCACAGTTCGGCCTGCACGCGTACGAGCCGCAGCGGCTCGAAGCGGCTGCTGCGCGCATGCTGCGCGTGCACGAGCTGCCAGGCTTCGTCGAGCGCGTCGTCGACCCACTGCCAGCCGCGCTCGCGCAGGCGACCGCGCAGCGACTCCACGCGCGCGGCCAGCGCGATCGGCGGCTGGCTCGAACCGTCCAGCCACAGCGCGTGTACCAGCCTGTCGAGGTCGGCGATCAGCGCGTGCGCCGCGTCGTCGCGCAACGGCGACCGGTCGTCGCCACACTCGTCTGCTTCGCCGGCCGGCGGGCGCACCTCGACGATCGTCTCCGATAAACCATCGGCCGATGCCCCGGCCTGTCGGAATGCCCAGACGGCCAGCACGACGTGCGCGCAGCCGCTGCCTTGCCGGCAGTCGCAACGCGCATGCGCGAGCGAACGTCGCGAGAAGAACCGCACGGTGCACATCGGCAGGCGTGCAACCGGCGACGACTGTGCGCCGGACCACGGCTGCACGGTCACAGCAGGCCGCGCGGCCGCCATGCGCGTGGCCTGTTCGAGCACCGACGGCGCAAAACTCGCCGCCAGCGCGGCATCGTCGAAATCGGCGGGGCTCCATGCACGATCCGCGGACGACGTGCCGTTCGTGTCGTCGCCCGGCGGCGCATCGTCCGAACCGGCGCCTGTTGCGCCGCGTGCGACATCGTCCAGATTGCAGATCGATTCATCGCGCGTATCGGCCTGCCCCGTCCTGTCGTCTCCGCCTGCTCGCACCTCGCCCGGGGCAGCCGCTTCGTTCCCCTGCATGCTCGCCTGATAGGCGAACACCAGCATCACGCGATGCCGGCACATGCCGCTCGCGGTGCAGTTGCACGCCGCGTCGCGCAAGGTCCGGCCCGGCGGCAGGCTGGTACGCACGCCGTCGGCGAACGACGCGTGCACCGTACCGTCGCCGTCGACGGCCAGCGCCGGCACCGCGCCGGCGGCGACATCCTTCTGTGCGCGCTTGACGAACCCGGCGTTGGCGAGCGCCGTCAGCGCTTCGGGCGTCAGTTCGAGGAGGTCGTCGCGGATCGGCGCGCTCATCCCCGCACCTTCTCGGCGAGCCACGCGGCCAGTTGGCCGGGCGTCATCGCGCCGATTTGCGCGCCGGCGTTCACGAGCCGCGCGGCCATCTCGCGGTCGTAGGCGGGCTCGGCAGCCGAATCGAGCGCGGCCAGCCCGAGCACGCGCGCGCCGCTCTCGGCCAGCGCCTTCACGCGGCGCACGAGTTCGTAGCCGCTGCCGCCTTCATAGAAATCGCTGACCAGCACGACGATCGTGCGGGCGGGATTCGCGACGCACGATTGCGCATACGCGACGGCCTTCGCGATGTCCGTGCCGCCGCCGAGCTGGACCTTCATCAACAGCTCGACCGGGTCGGACACGTCGGCGGTCAGGTCGACCACCGACGTGTCGAAGGCCACGAGCCGCGTGCGCATGCCCGGCAATTGCCACAGGCACGCGGCCATCACCGCGCTGTGAATCACCGAGTTGACCATCGACCCGCTCTGGTCGACGAGCAGCACGATGTCCCACGGCTCGGCGTGGCGACGCGTGCGACTGTTGAAGACCGGCGTGTCGAGATACAGCTTGCGCCGCTCGGGATGCCAGTGACGCAGGTTCGCGGCCAGCGTGCGTGTGTAGTCGAAATTGCGGGCGATCTTCATCCGCGAGCGCCGGCGCCGGTCGCGCGTGCCGCTGAAGGCCTGCCGCACGTCGGTCGCCAGCCGCTCCATGATTCGCCGGACCACCTCGGCAACCAGCCGCCGCGCGGCTGCCAGCACCTCGGGATTCATCAGGTGCTTCGTGTGCAGCACGGCGCGCAGCAACGATTCGGACGGCTCGATCCGCTCCAGCACCTCGAGGTTCGTGACGACTTCGTCGATGCCGAAACGCTCGACCGCGTCGCGCTCGAGCCGGTCGATCACCTCCTTCGGAAACAGCGTGTGGATCGTGTTGATCCAGTCCGGCGTGCTCAGCGCGGACGGCCCGAGGCCGGCCCCGCGCTCGCCGCGCTGTGCCCGGTCGTCGTCGCGACCGTACAGCCAGTCGAGTGCCGCATCGGCGGCTCGCGCGTCCGCACCCGGCGTGCCGCATGCGGCTTCGGCCGGTTCGCCGAGCAGCAGGCGCCAGCGTTCGAGCGGACCGGGAATGTTCAGCGGCATGGCAGGACTCGCGGAAAACGCGCCGCACCGTGTCGTGACGGCGCGACATCGTGGTGAGGGAAGCAGAAGCCGGACGCGCGGCGGCCTGTCGGTCGGCAATTCACGACGCCTCCGGATCGGGCGCGAGCCCCCAGCGGCGCAGACGGCCGAGCACCTGCGCTTCGATGCGCGCGGCGTGCGCGGCCTCCTCGGGCGACGCATCGTCCGCGTGCCGCTCCGTCAGCACGCGGCGTGACAGGTGCGTCGCGTCGTGCAGCGCGAGCACCTGGTCCGCGAGCTGCCCGCGCTCCCGCGGCGGCAACCACGCGAATGCGCTGCGCAAGCCCGGCAACGCGAGCACGAAATCGGCGTCGTCGAGCGCGCGCACGGTCGCATCCATGCCCGCGACGAAAGCCGGTGCGCTCGCCAGCGTCTCGCGCGCCAGCGCAAGCAAACCGCCGAGCGCATCGCCGAGCGCGGCGGCCGGCATCGCCCGCAGCAGCGCCATCGCGTCGTCGATGCCGGCGACGGGTTGATCGTCGTCGACGCCGGCCTGCCCCGCCAGGCCGAGCAGCGCCCCGAGCGCCGCGCCGCGACTCGCGGGCGCCGCCGCCGTATCGGCTGCCTTGCGCCGCCAGACGGCCAGCGCGCGCAACGGCTCGAGCGCGAGCGGCGTGTGGGTGACACCGTCGGCACCGGCCAGTACGTCGGCCACGATCCGGCGCAGCGCGACGTGCCCCTGCACGTGGGCGTCGAGATCGGCCGGCGGCAGCGCGGCGGCCGGCTCCAGCAACCAGAGCGCGCGATCGAACCCGGCCTCGACGACGATCCGCAGCACCGGTGCATCGTTCATGCCGAGCAGATGGCCGTGACGCAGCAGCGTATGCAGGTTGCCGAGCGCCGGGGCGAGCGACTCGAAGCGCTGCTCGCGCGCGACCGCATCGTGCAGCGTGTCCAGCAGCGCGGTGCTCAGCGCTGCCAGCCCGGCCCACGCGGCGCGGTTCAGGCCATCCGCGAGCGGCGCGATGCGGCCGCCCGCCTCACGCAATTCATCCTCGAGCCGCGCGCGTGCCGCGTCGGACAGCGTCGCGCCCCACGCGCCGGCTTCGATCAGCGCCGCCTGCTGCTCGAGCGGCTCGCCGAGCTGCCAGACTTCGTCGCGTTCGCCCGACATCGCAAGCCGTGCGCCCTGGCGGCGCACGATGCCCGGTACGCGCAGCAGCGCCAGCCGGTGCAGCACCCGGCTGCGCGCGCGCCCCTGGTCGGTCAGCAGGTCGAGCGTCAGCGTGCCGTGCAGCACGATGCCGAGCGCGGCCAGCTCGTCGCGCACCGCGGCGACGAGCGGCGGTTGCGGCGTGCCGGGCGCGAGCTCGCCGGCGGCGTCGCCCGCCAGCGCATCCATCGCCTCGACCAGCACCGGATCGGTGCCGGCCCGCAGCGGCCCGCGATAGGTCCACGGCAGCGGCGCGTCGAGCGCCTCCTTCACCAGCGCGCCGGCCAGCGCGTCGAGCCAGTCGCAACGCAACGGCCTCGCGTGGCCGCGCAGGCGTGCCAGCCCTTCGGCCCGCACGTGCACGGCAATCAGGTCGGCCGTCGATACCGGCAGCTTGCGTGCGCGCAGCCGCTGCATCACGTTCTCGAGCACGCGCCGCGCCGCCGCTTCCGCGCCGTGGGCCCAGACCCACTGGTAATAAGCCGGCGAAGGCATCCCCGATGCGTAGCCCGCGAACGCGTCGAGACGCTTGAACGTGTAAGGCACGAGATAGGAACCGTAGCGGACGCTGCGCGCGGCCGCGTCGGCGGTCGTCGAATCCGTCTCGCACGCGCCGGCGTCAGCGTCCCGTTCGTCGGGCACGGCACCGGCATCGCCGTCGATCGCGCCGGGTTCGGGCGTATCGGGCAACGCAACCGGCTGCGTGCGCCAGAGTGTCGCCAGTGCCGGCGCGTGATAGCCGCCGCAGACGACCAGCACGTCGTCCGCCTGCCCGTCGGCTTCGGCGACGGCCCACGCGATCCAGCGCGCCATCATCCGTTCGCGTGCCTGGTTGCCGAGCGAGCCCGGATCGTCGGCGCGCAGATGCGAGAAGTAGGTCGACAGGCGCGCCGCGAGTTCGTCCAGCGCGTCCGGCGTATCGCCGACGTCCTCGAACAGGTGATCCCACAGCGCATCGCGGCCTTGCACCGCGAGCGTGTCCGCCAGCGCGCGCTCGTATGCGTCGGCGCGGGCCTCGTGTTCGGCGTCCGCGACATCGGCATAGCGGTTCTCGAGCCGCGAGAACGCCGCGTGCCACGCGGGCAGGTCGATGAACCGAACCGTCGCGCCGACTTCGCGCCCCGCCTGCAATGCCTGCCATTCCGGCGAATGCTCGGCGAACGGGGTCCACGAGCCGTAATGCGCGGTATCGCCGGACAGATAGCTGTAGATCGCGATCGGCAGGCGGTGCGGACGATACAGTTCGTCGAGCCGGCCGTTGAAGTCGGCCGGCCCTTCGATCAGCACGTAGCGCGGCCGCCGGGCGCGGATGCGCTCGGCCACCAGCCGCGCGCACGCGGGGCTGTGATGGCGGATGCCGACGATGTGCGGCTGGCCGGGCGTCACGGTCTGCATGCGGCGCCTGTCAGTCGAAGACGATGCGTGCGGGGGCGCCGGACGAGACGCCGCCCGACCTACCCTTGTCGCCGTGCACGCGATGCGCATCGGGCGCACGACGTCCCGGCCCGCGCATGCCGCCGCGATCGGTCGTACTCATGTCGCGCGTCACGGCAGACGGTGGCGTGCCGCGTAGTACGCGCGCCAGTGCGCCCCTTCGCGCCGGGCGGCCTTCTGTTCGAAATAGCGGCGCAGCTTCGCGCGGTCGTCGGCGTTGTCCTTGACCACGGTGCCGGCGATGCAGTCGACGAGATCCTGCGGCGACCCTTCGCGCTGCTCGAGAAACCATGCGCGCACGCCGACCGCATGCGCGACGTTCACCGCTTCGGCTGTCGACATCACCGCCGTCAGCCGGTCCATCGCGCCGTCGCTGCCCGCCGCATCGCCGGCCCCGCCGCGCAAATCGCGAAACGTGGTGACCAGCAGTTCCAGCACCGGCTGCGGCACGGCCGCCGGAATGCCGCTGCCGGCCAGCAGGCGCGCGCTGGCTTCGCGCACGAGCGCGAGTTCGCTGTCGAAGTCGAGAATCGGAAACACGGTTTCGAAATCGAAGCGCCGCTTGAGCGCCGCGCTCATCTCGTTCACGCCACGGTCGCGCGTGTTCGCGGTCGCGATGATGTTGAAGCCCTCGCGCGCGTACAGCATCCCGTGTTCGCCGTGCAGTTCGGGCACGGCCATCACGCGATCCGACAGCATGCCGAGCAGGCAGTCCTGCACTTCCAGCGGCGCGCGCGTGATTTCCTCGAAGCGCACGATCCGGCCGTCGTGCATGCCCTGGTACAGCGGCGCGGGCACGAGCGCGCGCGGGCTCGGCCCTTCGTTGATCAGCAACGCGTAGTTCCAGCCGTACTTGATCTGGTCTTCGGTGATCGATGCGCCGCCCTGGATCGTCAGCGTCGACGTGCCGCTGATCGCGGCCGCCAGCAGCTCGGACAGCATCGATTTCGCGGTGCCCGGCTCGCCGACCAGCATCAGCCCGCGCCCGGTGGCGAGCGTGACGAGCATGCGCTCGATGCTCGCGATCGGCGCGACCACCTTCGGCGCGATGCCGAGCGAGCGATCGCCGGCAATGAATGCGCGGGCGGCCGTCAGACTCAGTTGCCAGCCCGGCGGGCGTGGTTGGGCGCCATCCTGCGCCTTCAGCTGCGCGAGCTGATCGGCATACAGGACTTCAGCGGGCGGTCGCTGCAATGCATGCGGTTGAGACGGAGCCATGTCTGCTTCTTCTTGTCTTGTATTCGCGGTCGGGCTCGAAGGCCCTCGGAGCGCGAATTATATCGCCGCGCGCAAGATCTCGATCCGTCGATGACGGTATTTGTCATCTCATGGGCCGATCGCCGGAGCGGGCGCCGGCTTGCGATGCGCCGAGCCCGGGAGAAACCGCATCGGGCTCGCGTGGCGCAACGCGGTGGCGTCGGCCAGGCTGGAATCCGGATGATGTTCGGGGGGCGCTGCCGGAGGGGAAAGCGGAATCAGGCAACCCGGGTTACCCGATTCGACAACGGGAAGTCATTGAACACACGAGCACCCGGCCGTCGTGAAGTGATTCAGTTCACGGCGGACATAGTTGCCCGAGCCCGGTCGCGCCGCGAGGCGACTTGAACCGACGACGCGACAGACTCTACATCGATACAGTGGCCACCAACCGCACGCTTTCGGTCATCGCCGCGGTCCCCCGGTTGGCCCTCGTCGACCACATCCCGCACGAATCCTCGCCGGCATCGCGCCGGCGGCATCCCGTGTCGCCGATCCGGATCAAACCGCGATACGTGCCAGGCGGCTGCGGATGATCTCCGTCGCCTCGCTCACGATGCGCTCGACGAGTTCCTTCACGGTCGGGATATCGCGGATCAGGCCGACGACCAGCCCGCACGACCACGCGCCCGCGTCGAGCGCGCCCTCCTTCATGATGCGCGGATACACGCCGGCGACCTCTTCAGCGATATCGTCGAACCGGATGCCGGCGCCGAGCCTGCTTTCCTTTTCGAGAATGCGATCGACCGCGGCATTGCGCAGCACGCGCTCGGTATTGCGCAACGGGCGCATGACCAGGCTCGTATCGAGTTCGGAGGCCGCGACCAGCGCCTGCTTCACGTTCTCGTGCACCGGCGCCTCGCGGGTGGCGACGAAGCGCGTTCCCATGTTGACGCCGTCCGCGCCGAGCGAAAGTGCCGCAACCAGCGACCGGCCGTCCGCCATGCCGCCGGAGGCCACGAACGGAATCCTGAGTTCCTCGGCGGCGCGTGGCAGCAGAATGAAGTTCGGAATGTCGTCCTCGCCCGGATGGCCGCCGCATTCGAATCCGTCGACGCTGACCGCATCGCAGCCGATGGACTCGGCCTTCAGCGCGTGGCGAATCGACGTGCACTTGTGGATCACCTTGATATCCGCTTCCTTGAGCGCGGCCAGGTAGGGCTGCGGGTTGTTGCCGGCCGTTTCGACCACCTTGACCCCGCCTTCGACGATGGCCCGGATATAGCCGGGATAGTCGGGGGACGTGACGGTCGGCAGGAACGTGAGGTTCACGCCGAACGGCTTGTCGGACATTTCGCGGCAACGCCGGATTTCAGCGGCCAGATCGGCCGGCGAGCGCTGGGTCAGGCCGGTGATGATGCCGAGTCCACCGGCGTTGGAGACTGCTGCGGCCAGCTCCGCGTACCCGACATGGTGCATGCCGCCCTGGATGATCGGATAGTCGATGCCGAAGAGTTCGGTGATCCTGGTTTTCATGATGTTTGCGGTTCAGGTTGAGACGAAAGCGCCTTCGCATGCAGGGCACGCGTTGCGGCCCCGACGCATGTCACTGCGCGGCTGAATCGACGGTGCAACGCCGACGGAAATCCACGCTGCCGGGCAACGAATACGCCTGGCGGTACCCGGGGGCGGCCACATTGGCCTTCTCGCGACCCGGACGGCACACGATGCCGCCTCCCGCGCGCTGCCGGCCGCATGGCGATTCTGTCGCTGCCCGCCAACCGGCGCCAGGTTGACACGACCAGTTTCCTCGCGGGCCGAACTGCCGTACATTGGCGAAACTGACACATTGAATGCGATATCCGACACATCATGCCCCGCGCCGCCATTCTTGCGTATGACGATTGCTACGCTTCCAGCCTGGGCGGGTTCGCCGACATCCTGCAGATCGCGAACGCGCACTGGCGGCGGCAAAGGGGCGATGGCAATGCGCAGTTCGAATGGCGGTTCGTTTCTCCGACGGGGAAGCCGGTCATGGCGAGCAACGGCTTGCAACTGAACACGGAGCCGATCCGGCCGCGCGAGAAGTTCGACCTGGTTTTCATTCCCAGTGCGCATTACGCAAGCGGCAAGGCCTTCGACCGGTTGCTGGCACGACAGTCGGCCGCATGCGACTGGCTGGTTTCGCAATGGAACGCGGGGGCCTACCTTGCGGCGAACTGCACCGGCACGTTCGTCCTGGCCAGAACCGGCCTCCTGGACGAACGGCCCGCGACGACCACTTGGTGGCTGGCCGATCAGTTCCGCAGCCGGTTTCCCCGCGTCGACCTTCAGCTGGAACCCGTCGTCACCGAAGCCGACCGCCTGATCTGTGCCGGGGCATCGGCGTCCTACCTGCTGCAGACCATCCATGTCATCGAGCGCTTCTGCGGCGCGGCCATCGCCGCGCAGTGCGCGAAGACGATGCTGATCGACGTCAGCCAGACGAAGCAATTGCCGTATCTCCCGTTGCTGGCAGACAAGGAACACGCCGACTCGCTGGTTCACCGCGCGCAGTATTGGCTGCAGAAGCACATGACGAAGGACGTGAAGATGTCGGAGATGGCGCATGAGCTCGGCGTGAGCGAGCGCACGATCATCCGCCGATTCCGCGCGGCGCTGAATCAGCCGCCATTGCGGTATTTGCAGAACCTGCGCATCGAAGCCGCGCGCGGCCTGCTGGAGGCCGGCGATCTCAGCCTCGAGCGGATTACGGCCCAGGTGGGATACAGCGATACCAGCTCGTTCTGCCGACTGTTCAAGGACAAGGTCGGCCTCAGCCCCGGCGCATACCGCGATCGCTTTCGCCCCACGGGGGAATCGTAGACAACGCGACGTGAGCGCTCCGGCAAGATTCGCGACCCGTTCGGTTACGATTGGCCGATCGGGCCCACGATCGAAGCGGTCGAGCCCGATGAAATGCAGCGGCGTCATGCGGCGCTGCTGCCCGGCGATCAGCAGACAACCTGAACGGCGCCCCGCGCGCGCCAGTCGATCACCCCGACATTCGCGATGCACTATCACCCCGACGACATCTACCGGCTCTACCGGAGCGTGCCGACGCTGCAGTTAAACCGCCCGGCTCCGGCCGAACGGTTCCTGGCCGCTGCTGTCGAGACCGGCGCCGAACTCGGCCATGTGCTGCGCGACTACCCGCAGGTCCGCTACCAGCCGCTCGACTTCCACTACCTGTGCCGGCAAAGCCTGTCCGTGCTGGACGACACGCTGCTGGCCGACCTCACGGCCGACATGAACGCTGGATGGCGCGGCGCGCACTGGGCCGCGCTGTTGATCGCGTTATCGGGCGATGCGCGCCATCTGCCGCACCTCGACGAAGTCAGGCGCCACCGCGGCGTCGAGTGGGCGGCCGAGCTTGCGGAAGCCGCGTGCGGCCCCGACGCCGGGTCGTCGGCATTCCGTGGCTGCCGGTCGATCGTGCGCCTGCGCGATCAGCTTGCCGCGTTGCCGCGCGTCGCGGTCCGCTTGCGGCCCTGGCTCTCACCGGAAGCACTCGAAGCCAGGGCGGTCGCCGTTCGTGCCGCGTATCGCAGCGGTGGCATCGAAGCCGCGCTGCCGGTTGCCCGCCGCTAGGCTCCCCGTCGGCCATCGCCCGACGGACGATCACGCGATGGTCAACTGAATCACCCGACTTCCCGTCGAACCGTCGAATGCATCGCAAACCCGGCGACGGGTTTCCCGCCGAACCGCACCCTCCCCGCCTTCGTCCCGCCGCGATTCCACGCGATTTCGCAGAGGACCTTTCCTGTGCAACGCCTTAATCGACCGCCGCGCGATCTCCAATAATGGCCGCTCGATCCGCCGGCCACCGCGCCGGTAAATTGATAAAAAACTTCTTTGCATTCCTACAAGATGAATAAACACGCCAGCACGCGACTCGCGGGGACCGCCGTTGCCACTTGCCTGACCGCCTTCGCGTCGGACGGCGCACACGCGCAGAGCAGCGTGACGCTGTACGGCCTGATCGACACGTCGATCACCTACGCGACCAACCAGCGCACGCACGGCGCCGGCTCGCCGGGCAGCGGCACCGTCGCGATGACGAGCGGCGCCCTGAACGCGTCGCGCTGGGGTTTGCGCGGCCGCGAGGATCTCGGCGGCGGGATGGCCGCGATCTTCGGGCTCGAGAACGGTTTCTCGGGCACCACCGGCGCGCTGTCGCAGAAAGGCGTCGACATGTTCGGCCGCCAGGCATGGGTCGGCGTGAGCTCGAAGACGGCCGGCGAGCTCACGTTCGGCCGCCAGTACGACCTGATCCTCGATTTCGTGACGCCGCTCGGCGCGTCCGGCCCCGGCTGGGGCGGCAACCTCGCGGTTCATCCGTACGACAACGACGATTCGAACCGCAACCTCCGCATCAACCAGGCGGTGAAGTACACGAGCCCGACGTATCGCGGGCTGAGGTTCGGCGCGATGTACGGCTTCTCGAACACGGCCGGCCAGTTCGCCAACAACGCGGCATGGAGCGCGGGCGTGTCGTACGCGAACGGGCCGCTGAAGCTCGGCGCCGGCTACCTGAAGATCAGCCGCGACCGCAATGCGCCGAACCCGAACGGTGCGCTCAGCACGGTCGACGGCTCGGCGACGATCACGGGCGGCAACCAGCAGATCTGGGCCGCGGCCGGCCGTTATGCGTTCGGGCCGCATTCGGTCGGCGCCGCGTGGTCGCACTCGACCACCGACGGCGTGACGGGCGTGCTCCAGGGCAGCGGCATCGCGCCGTTGAAGGGGGAATCGCTGGTGTTCGACAACTTCTCGGTCGACGGGCGCTTCGCCGTCACGCGTGCGTTGAGCCTCTCGGCCGCGTACACGTACACGATGGGCCGCTTCGACACGCGCACCGGCCAGACGCGCCCCAAATGGAACCAGGTCGTCGCGCAAGCCGACTATGCGCTATCGAAGCGCACGGACGCGTATCTCGAGGGGGTCTACCAGAGCGTGAGCGGCGGCAACGGCAACCCCGCGTTCAACGCGACCGTCTGGACGCTGACGCCGTCGGCGAACAGCAACCAGGTCGTCGTCGCACTGGGGCTGCGGCACAAGTTCTGAAGACGAAGCACGGCGTCGCTACGCCATCCGCGCAAGGCATGCGTTTCGGCACCGCTCGAGCGTCATGCTCCGAGCCGCAAAGGCCGTGCCCGTGCGCGGCCTTTGCGCAACGGCATCGCGCCGCGTGACGGCACGAATGCCGCCCGGTCTGTGGCGTCGACGCAAATAAATGCGGAGAAACTGGTCACGCTGTGACATTTTTCCTAATCTGTTTGCAGCGACGCCGAAATTTGGCGTTCCGGCCGCAACACTCTTTCATATGGCGCACCACCGGCTTACGAACACGATTCACGTCGTAGATGCCGGATCTTTCGCGCCGTTCGGCCGGATACGGGCGTGCCGATCGCACGCCCCACGCGTTCAATGCAGTCAACCGCTGGAGACGAACGATGAGCAAAACGAACCGATTTGCGGTCCTGACAACCGTCGTACTGCTGGCCGGTTGCCACCATGCGGCCAAGACACCCGAGAATGCCGGCATGGAGCCCGCGCCCTCGAGCGAAGCCGTCGCAACGGTGACGGCCGACGAGCTCAACAATCCGAACAGCCCGCTCGCGAAGCGCAGCATCTACTTCGATTTCGACCAGTACTCCGTCAAGCCCGAATACCAGTCGCTGCTGCAGGCACACGCCGACTACCTGCGCAGCCATCCGGCGCGGCACGTGCTGATCCAGGGCAACACCGACGAACGCGGCACGTCCGAATACAACCTCGCGCTCGGCCAACGCCGTTCGCAGGCCGTGCTGAGCGCGCTCGAAACGCTCGGTGTGCAAGCCACGCAACTCGAGGCGGTCAGCCTCGGCAAGGAAAAGCCGGTCGCGCTCGGCCACGACGAGGATTCGTGGGCACAGAATCGCCGCGCGGATCTCGTCTACCGTTGATCCCGGGCCGCCGTGACGGCGGCATTCGCTTCAGGAACGGCATGGTAGCCCGCTGGCCGCGCAAGCGGCCGCGCGGCGCCGCCCTTGCCCGCCGCCTGCACGCGATCGACGTGAAGGCGGCCGATCGCGCAACGCTTCGTGCTCAACGCCGGCGATCGAGCCGGCGATGCAGCCAGTGCGACATCACGGCCGACGTCACGATCGCATCGAGCGTGGCGATCGCGTCGATGTCGCTGAACTGGTCGATTTTCATCAGGTAACCCTCGAGTTCGACGAAACCGATCATCGCGCCGGCGCCGACGACCATCCCCAGCAGCACGAACCAGCGCCGCCGGAGCCGCGTGCCGATTGCGCCCATGATGCCGCCGGTCACGGCCGCCGGCAGGAAATAGCCGAACAGGAACGACGCGAAGAAGATCAGCGGAACCATGCCGGCGCTGACTTTCAGTTCCTCCCACGACGGGCCGTCGATCAACGACCACCCGACCAACATCACGGCCGGCCAAACGAGCGATGCGACCAGCGGGCCGCCGACGGCAAACGACACGCAACCGAGCACGGCGGGACGAAACGGACGCGACGACGGACGTTCAGCGGCGGCACTCATGTTTTTCGTGGTCGGAACCGGAATGGCGGCGTGCCGCAGTGTATCAACACGCCGTGCGACGACACCGATCCGCCCCCCTCGCATTCGACGATCCGCAAAAGGCATGGAATAAACGGCCCGCCCGAAACGTTTCTTCAGCGCGCAGACGCACGGTTCATGCGAACCGGCCTTTCCCGCGGCCTGCGCGTTGCAAGGAGGTGGAAATGAGATCCGCAACGTTGGCCGCGGCGCTGGTCGCGGCGCTGGTGCTCGTGCTGTCGGCAGGCTGTACGTCGGGTGGCGGCGCGCCGCAAGGGCCGGGCATGAGCCGGTACGGCGGCAGTGGCGCGGGAGGTACGGGCGGTGGCGGAGGAGGCAGCGGCTACTGAAGAACCGCTGCGAGCAGTCGGGCGACGCGTCGCGCACGAGCACCGGAAACCGGCTGAATCGCGCGCGACGCCCCGCCCGGCGACACGACTTAACGCATGGCCTTCACGTCGGCCGGCGTGACGCTCGCCGGCTGGCCGCCCCACGTCGCACGCAGGTAGTTCGCGAGCTGCGCGAGTTCGTCGTCGCTCAGCGTGTGCGCGAAACCGGGCATCGGCTGCAGGTTCTCGAACCCGGCGAACTTCTGCTCGCCGATGCCGTCGAGCATCGCGACCAGCAGGTTGCGCGGGTCGCCCTGGCGCACCGTCGAATTGCCGTTCATCGGCACCGCCACGTGCGGCTTGCCTTCGCCGTTGAAGCCGTGACACCCCGCGCAGACCGCGAGATACACCGAGCGGCCGGCCGCGAGCTGCGCGGCGTCGGCCGACACCGGCTTCACCGGTTGCGGCGCGGGCGGCGTGTCGCCCAGCAGGTACACGGACAGCGCACGCAGGTCGTCCTTCGTCATGTACTGCGTGCTCAGGTGCACGACCGGGTACATCTCGCCGAATGCCGAGCCTTGCGGCGCGATGCCGACGCCGAAGAACGTCTGCAGGTCGGCGCCCGTCCAGCCGCGCGCGGCAAGGCCGGCCGGCGTGATGTCGGGCGCGGCCACGCGGCCGAGCGCCGCGCCCGCGAACGGCTTCGCGCTGTCGAGCTGGCCCGTGAACGCGCGCGGCGTGTGGCATTCCGCGCAGTGGCCGAGCGCACCCGCCAGATAGCGGCCGCGCTGCCAGTCGGCAGACTGGCCGGTCGATGCATCGGGCAGGCTGTCCTTCAGGAACACCATGTCCCAGAAGACCATCCCGAAACGCAGGTTGTACGGGAACTTCAGCTCGTGCTCGCGGTTTTCCTGCGCGACCGGCCTGACGGTCTTCAGGTACGCGTACATCGCGTCGGAATCGGCACGCGTGAGCTGCCGGTACGACGTGTACGGCATCGACGGATACAGGCGCTTGCCCGGCGCCTTGCCGTCATGCAGCGCGGCGTAGAAATCGTCGGCGCTCCAGTTGCCGATCCCGTGATCCTTGTCCGGCGTGATGTTCGAGCCGTAGAACGTGCCGAACGGCGATTCGAGGGGCGCGCCGCCGGCGAACGGCGCGCCGTCCTTCGCGGTGTGGCAGGCCGCGCAGTCGGCGGCCTTGACGAGATAGCGGCCGCGCGCGACCGGGTCGGCACCGGGCGCGCCGGAAGCGGCGTTCGAGGCCGGTGCGTCGTGGCCGCCGCATGCGGCGAGCAGCAGCGCGCAAGCCGCCGCGAGCACGGGAAGGCCCGCAGCCCGCGCGACACGATGAGCGAATGTGCGTTTCATGCGGCGTCCTTCACGAGTCCCGGCGTCGTCAGCACCACGTCCTTGACGGCTTCGTAGTAGCGGACATAGCCCGTGCAGCGGCAGAGGTGCGCATCGAGCGCCTCGGTGATCGTGCGCTCGACGTCGGCCTTCGCAACCGGCTCGCGCTTCAAGCGTTCGATCAGCACCGTCGCCGCGTTGACGAAACCCGGCGTGCAATAGCCGCACTGGAAGCTGAAGTGCTCGAGGAACTTCTGCTGGATCGGCGACAGCTCGACCACTTCGCCCGCTTCGTTGCGCTTCGCGTGGCCTTCGATCGTGCGGATCGTGCGGCCGTGGAAGAAATGCGCGCCGGTGATGCAGGTGCGCATTTCCTCGCTCGTGCCGTCCGGCTTGTCGACGATCACGACGCATGCGTGGCAGATGCCCTGCCCGCAACCGAGCCGCGACCCGGTGAGGCCCGCGTATTCGTGCAGGAACTCGATCATCATCAGCCCTTCCGGCACCTGCATCGGGCCGACGGACTTGCCGTTGATGTTGATCGACAGCGGTTTCGACTGGAACCGGACGAGCGGACGCTCGACGGCGGCCGATGCCGGTGCCGGCACAGCCGGGGCCGAGGCCGGTGCCGAAGCCGGTACAGCCGAAGCCTGGGCCGGTGCGGAAGCGCCGGTCGCAGCGGCGCTGGCGCTCGCGGCCGAAGCCGCGGTTTGGGCGGTCGTCATGCGAGCACCTCCTGAATCTTTTGCGGGGTCACCGGCAGGTCGGTGAAACGATGGCCGATCGCGTGCGCGATGCCGTTCACGATCGCGCCGACGACGGGGATCATCACCACTTCGGCGACACCCTTCGGCGGATCGGTCTCGGACAGCGGCGGCAGCACGTCGCCCGTCTGCGTCCAGACGGCGACGTCGGACGCGCGCGGCAGCTGGTAGCGGTTGAAGTTCCACGTGCCGTTGCCGGGGCCGTCTTCATACAGCGGCAGGTATTCGTGCAACGCGTGGCCGATACCCATCGCGAGACCGCCCTGCAACTGGCCCGACACGAGCTGCGGCGAAATCTGGTTGCCGCATTCCATGATCGAGTGATGCGTGAGCAGCTCGACCTTGCCGGTCGCTTCATGCACGGCCAGCTCGACCAGCGTGCCGACCGCCGTGTAGTACGTGACGGCCGCGTTGTTGCGGCTCGTCGGCGGGATGAACACGCGCTTGCGGTCCAGCACGCGGTAGCCGTTCGCGGTCGGCGCCAGCGTGCCGCGCATCGCGGTCGCGCCGGCAGGCGCGGCGGTGCCGGGCACCGGGCCGTTGTCGCCCGTCTTCGGTGCGCCGACGCGCAGCGACAGCCCGTCGATCGGCAAACGATCGACCACGCCGCCCACTTCGAACTCGGCGTCGGTCCACTGCCAGCGGTTGAACACGTGCACGACGGCGCCGGTCGGCAGGCCGAGCGCATGCGCCTGCTTCGCGAGCTGTTCGAACGACAGCGGCTCGAGGCCGTCGGCGGTCAGCTTGCCGTCGACCCAGCGCGCGTCCTCGATGCGGATCGTGTACGGCGCGGCCTGGCCGCCGCCGAGGCCGCGCGTCCAGATCGACATCGCCGCCGGCCACAGGCCGTAGCGGAACACCGCGCGCGCGGCTTCGCGCGTGCTGTGCGTGAAGTAGTACGCGGAGTTCGTCGCGCTCGACGGCGACGCATAGCTCGGCGACCAGCGCGGATTCGCGCTCAGGCGATCCTGGTCGGCCTGCGACATGATGTACGGATCGCCGCTGGTCTCGACCGGCAGGTCCGGCCATTCGGTCACGGCGACCTGCACGTCCGTCGCCGGACGGCCGAGCCACTTCACGACGGCCACAGCCTGCGACGTCGACATCCCGGTGCCAATCTCGGCAGCCGTGTGGCGCAGCGACACCTTGCCGTTCTCGTCGAATTCGACCTTCGCGAACGACGCTTCCGCGCCCGTGCCGAAGTCCTTCTGCACGCACGCGAAGCCGACGCCGTAGCGCTTGCCCGGGTTCGCCGCCTCGTATTCGGCCTTGCGCGCGGCGCGGCGCGTCCACAGCGGATGCTGCTTCGAGCGTTCGAGCACCTCGTCGACGCGCAGCGCGCCGGCGGGAATCGCCCCTTGCGTGTTCTTCATCCCCGAACGCAGCGCGTTGCGCAGGCGGAAATCGATCGGGTCGATGTTCAGCTGCGCGGCGATCTCGTCGACCGCCATCTCGGTCGCCGCCATGCTCTGCAGCGTGCCGTAGCCGCGCGCGGAACCCGCGTCGATCGCGCGCGACGCGATCGCGACCGCGGCCAGGTCGCTCTTCGGGAAGTAGTAGATCGATTGCGCGGCCGTCGCGCCGACCATCGCGACCGACGGCGAGAAGTTCGAGCGCCCGCCGCCGTTCGCCTCGAAGTCGCCCTTGAACGACTGCAGCAGGCCGGTGTTGCGGTCCACCGCGATCCGGTAATGCATCTTGAACGCGTGACGCTTCAGCGACGTCTGGAACTGTTCGTAGCGGTCGTTCGCGAAACGCACCGGGCGGCCGTCCGCGTACAGCGCGCAGACGAGGCCGTAGAACGGCACGTTGAAGTGATCCTTCGAGCCGTAGCCGACCGTGTAGCACGGATGCACGAACAGCTTCTTCACCGGGAAGCGGCACTTCGCGACCATCGCGGCCGCGTTCTCCGCCACTTCGAGCGGCGACTGGGTCGGCACGACCAGGTGCAGCGACTGCGTCGCGGCGTCGTACCAGCAGTTCGCGTTGTCCGGTTCGAGCGCGGCGGTGTCGACCGACTGCGTGTTGTACTCGCGGTCGAACACGAGCCAGTCGGCCGACGGATGGTCGAGCTCGCTCGCGATCTGCCCAGCCAGGAACATGCCCTGCTCGTCGAGCTTGCCGTGCTCCTTGCCGTCCGGCCACACCGGCAGGTGCTTGCGCATCATGCTCGGAAAGATCGGCGCGTCCTTCAGGCTCGAATAGACATCATCGTCGTAGGCCGTCTTGCCGCCCACGCGCACGTAGCGGAAGGTGCCCCACGGATCGCGCTCGAGCGGGCCCGTGACCGCGCCGTAGCGGATCACGTCGTCGCGGAACTTGAGCGCGTTCTTCGCGAAGCGGAAGCGCGCGAAGTCGTGGTAGATGAGGATCGCGACCGCATGGCCGAGATACGCGGGCGTCTTGCCGGCGGGCAGCAGCATGTCGTCGCCGTAGAACGCCGGAAACGCGACGCCGTCGCGCACGAGATCGTCGGCCGTGACCACGCGGTCCGGTTTCAGTTCGTCGCCCAGCAGCGAAAGGTCGAAGCCTTCGTACGTGCGGTCGGCCTGCGTGACGCGCAGGATCAGCGCATGAGACTGCTGCTGCGGCCAGTGCGGCATGTCGGCTGCGCGCACGTCACGGGCGAACACTTTCGAGCCCGTGACCTTCGCGATGCCGTCGATGCGGAATTGGGGGATGCCGGTGACGCTATCCCATTTGACGGGGGTGAGGAGTTTTTCTTCGAAGAGCGCCGCGAACGCGCGGCTGCCCAGGGGCGCGACATACACTGCGACGCCCGCCAGCACGCTGGCTTTCAGAAAACCCCGCCGTGACAGGCCGTGGTTTTTCATTGGGGGGAACCTCCTGATGCGGCTCGGACGGCGATCGGATGTCGCGACGTTCGGAGCGGCGCGCATTCTGGCATTGTTTTTGATATATCGCCTATAGTATTTCCCGCATGAAATACTTATTGAATTTCTTATAACGGTGTTCAGCCGGGCTGCGACAGCCGGTCGCGGGTGGCGATCCGGTCGCATCGACTGCCCGCTTGCGGCGCTTTCGTTCGTGTCGACCGCGCACGGCGGATACGCGCCTGTCTCCTGTCGATCGCCGAGCCTCGTTCGGTTCGCGACGATGCTGCCCCGGCGCCGGCGAATGCGCAAGACTTTCGTGGGCGCGGTTGACGACTCGTGGCCGACGCGGCACGCGGGTCCGCCGGGCGATCCGGGTGACCCGCGCCGCCCGTATTTCATGGTAATGTCGTGCGCATCCGGCCTGGCCGGGCATCCGCCACGTGCCGTGCGGATGCCGCCAGCCATCGCGATATCAAGCGACATCGTGTCGAGGTCAAAAACCATGGCAGTCAGGGCATCTCTCCTGCACTCCGTTCTCGCCACTCCCCCCTCCGGCAACCACCGTGTGACGGCCGCGCTGCGCCCGTCGATGCTCGTTACCCTGTTCGAGGACGTCCGACCGATGGCGCTCTCCGGGCTCGCGAGCGGCTTCGTCGCGGCCGTCGCGCTGATCCGGCTGCAGCAGCTCTGGTGCCTCGCGTGGCTGATCGTCGACGTCGGCCTGCTCATCGCGCGGCTCTCGATCGCGCGTGCGTACACGGTTCAACGCGACGGCGGCGACGACCGCGCCGAATACTGGGCAATGCGCTATGCGCCCGTGTCGCTCGTCGCGTGCTTCGTGCTCGGTCTCGGCGTGATGGGCTGCGTGCAGGCCGTCGACGTCGAGCTCGGCACGCTGTCGGTGATGGTCGCGGGCGGCGTGTTCGGCGGGATCGCGTCGCGCAATTCGGCGCTGCCCCGGCTCGCGATGTCGCAGGTCACGGTCGGCGTGCTGCCGATCGGCATCGGCGCGTTGCTGGCCCACCGGCCGGGGGCGTGGCTGCTGCTGCCGCCGCTCGTGATCTACCTCGCCGCGATGCGCACGGTCGTCCAGCGTCACTATCGCGTGCTCGTCGCGCTGATTGCCGCGCGCCAGCGCAACGCCGAACTCGTCGCGCGCTTCGACGCCGCGCTCACCTACATGCCGCACGGCCTGTGCATGATCGACGGCGAGCGCCGCGTGATCGTCGCGAACCGGCGCACCGCGCAACTGTTCGGCTCGCCGCGCCAGATCATGCTCGAAACGCCGCTGCCCGCCGTCGTCGCGGCGCTCGGCGCGAACGACGCGATCGATCCCGGCGGCGCCCGTCTCGCCGCGCAGTGCGAGATCTGGCTGGCCTGCGACGAACCCGCGCCGCTCGACCTGGTGCTCGCCGATGGCCGCCAGCTCGAATTGACGCGCCATCTCGTGCCGGACGGCAACGCGGTGATCATCGTCGAGGACGTCACCGCGCGCCGCCAGACCGAACAGCACATCCGGCATCTCGCGCGGCACGATGCGCTGACGGGTCTGCCGAACCGCCACGAGCTGCATGCGGAACTCAAGCGGATGCTCGCGAGCCGGCCACACACGCCGGAGTCCGGGCTCGCCGTCATGTATCTCGACCTCGACGGCTTCAAGGCGATCAACGACCGGTTCGGCCACCAGGCCGGCGACGACGTGCTGACGCAGGTCGCCGAGCGGCTCGGCAAGACGCTGCCGCCCGGCGAGCTGGCCGCGCGCATCGGCGGCGACGAATTCGTCGTCGCGATCGACGACGTGACGATGCACGCGTGCTCGCTCCTCGCGGCGCGCATCATCCGGCAGATCTCGGCGCCGTACACGCTGTCGATCGGCGAGACCGTGATCCTGGGGATCAGCATCGGCATCGCACTCGACGACGGGCACGGCTCCCCCGACGAACTGATCCGGCAGGCCGACAGCGCGCTGTACGACGCGAAATCGGCCGGCAAGGGCATCTACCGCTTCTATTCGAGCGGCAGCAGCCGGGTCACGCCGGCCACCGCGAGCTGACCCGGCCGCGCAGCCCTCTTTCTCCCGCGTCGACGCCTCCCGGCGATTCAATTCCGAAACGCTTTACGTGACCGCACGTGGCGTCGCGCGCTCGCGTGTCACGTGACGTGTTCCGTAACATCGGCGCCCGCCACCCGTCACGTTGGCTGCAGAAGCCTGCACGATCGAGGCAGCGCAGGGCTTTTCGAACCTGGCACTCTTATTGCTCCCTGTCAGGGAAACAGGTGGTCAGGGAGACCCAACATGAATACCGTCGAAGTCCTCAGCCGCAGCGAAACCATCGACGAACTGGATGTGATCGACGGCGCATCGCTGATCCGCCGGCTCGTTTCCGAACGCCGCATGCCGGCCGCACGCGAAGCCCGATGCGTCGACAATCCGCCGCTGACGCTGTACGGCGCGTTTCGCCAGGGCATCGCCGATCACGCCGCGCGCCGCGCGAATCCGTATCGCGCCGGCAGCCGTTTCTGGGCACTGTGGGAAGAAGGACGTCTCGAAGCTGAAACATCGGGCCGGTAAGCCGCCCTTGCACGCCGGCCCCGTCGCGGCAAGGGCCGGCGCGAAACACCAGGCCCGAATGCGGCCGGCCGGCATGCCGGCATGCGTTCACCGCCGCAACATCGCACCGGGTTCCGCGTATCGGCTTTGCAACTCCCCCGCATGCCTCCATGCGCTTGCCGGCTGACGGCGTTCGGCGCTGCTCGCGCCGGGCGCGGCGCGCAGCGGTCGTTTCCCGATAAGATGGCAGATTCCGTTCATCGAACGATGCCGCCATGACCGCCTCCTCCTCACACCGCAATCCCATCCACTGCGAAATCGATCTCGACGCACAAGGCAAGCACGCGGGCTACCTGCGGCTGCCGCATTCCGTACACCGCTCGGCGTACGGCTGGCTGCCGATCCCGATCGCGTCGATTCGCAACGGCGACGGCCCGGTCGCGCTCGTGATGGCCGGCAACCACGGCGACGAGTACGAAGGCCAGATCATCGTGTCGCAACTGATGCGCGAGATCGAGCCCGGGATGGTCAGCGGGCAGCTGATCCTGCTGCCGATGGCGAATTTCCCGGCGGCGGACGCGGGCCTGCGCGTGTCGCCGCTCGACCAGGGCAACCTGAACCGCAGCTTCCCCGGCGACCCGGCCGGCACGCCGACGCAGATGATCGCCCACTACATCGAGCATGTCCTGCTGGCGCGCTCGCAGTATCTGGTCGACCTGCACTCGGGCGGCAGTTCGCTGCTGTACCAGGGCGGCAACATGCTCGCGATCGACCCGCTCGACGCCGACGAAGCCGCGAAGCTCAACGGGCTGCTGGTCGCGTTCGGGTTGCAGAACGCGCTGCTGCACGCGCCGAATCCCGTGCACTCGGCCTCGGCCGCGCGCCGCCAGGGCGCGATCTCGATCGTGACCGAACTCGGCGGTGCCGGCATGGCCGACCCGTCGCTGATCCGGCTCGGTCGCCACGGGCTGCTGCACTACCTCGGTTACATCGGCCTGCTGCGCGGCGCGCTCGTGCCCGACGCGCCGCCCACCGTCACGCGCTTCATGCGTGTCGACGGCGATCGCCACTTCGTCTATGCGTACGAGCGCGGGCTGTACGAACCGCTCGTCGAACTCGGCGATCAGGTGAAGGCCGGGCAGCCGGCCGCGTGGGTGCACTTCCCCGATACGCCGCTGCGCGAGCCGGTGCTGCACCGCTTCAAGGGCGACGGCGAAGTGGTGTGCAAGCGCGTGCCCGCACAGGTGCAGCGCGGCGATTGCCTGTTCCAGCTGGCGGAATTGTCGACCCCGCCGAGCATCGGCCAGACGGCCTAAAACCGGATCCATCGCCTTTCCATGCGGTCTGCCAGTCATGGCGGACGGCATGCGCTCGCCATTAACCAACTTGACAAATTAACTTACTTGGTTAATATCGCGAATGGAAAAGAGAAGGCCTCATTGCAAGCTGCCCCTCGTCAAGGCGCTGGTCGAATCCGGCCAGGTACGGTTGACCGCGAGCGCGGTACTCGGCGCGCGGCAGCTGGGTTTCACGGAACGGGAGGCGCTCGATGTCGTGATGTCGCTGACCGACCTCGACTTCCACAAGAGCATGACGACGTACGCCGACCACACGATCTGGCAGGACGTCTACCGGCCGTTGACGGTGCGTGGCGACGTGTACCTGAAACTGACGGTGATCGACGATGTGCTGATCGTGTCTTTCAAGGAGCGATGAAAATGAAATGTCCTGCATGCGGTGCCGCGAAGCTGGTCCACGACACGCGCGACATCCCTTATACCTACAAGGGCCGGTCGACTGTCGTCCGCGCTGTCACCGGCGAGTTCTGCCCGGCCTGCGGGGAATCGGTACTGGATCTCGACGAAGCGACCCGTCTCGGCGAAGCGATCAGCGAGTTCAACAAGCAGGTGAACGCCACCATCGTCGACCCGAATTACATCGCGAAGGTACGCAAGAAGCTGAAGCTCGACCAGCGCGAGGCGGCCGAGCTTTTCGGCGGCGGCGTCAATGCGTTCTCCCGTTACGAAACAGGCAAGACGAATCCGCCGCTTGCCCTCGTGAAACTGCTGAAGATCCTCGATCGTCACCCCGATCTGCTCGCCGAAGTCCGGGCCGCATAGGCGCTCGCATGTCGGCATCGCACCGGCGCGTGCATCGGCTTCGATGCATGCGCATGCACCGCGTCATCGCCACCCCACTCCCGCTGCGAGCCTTCTGACGTCCGCCGCGAAATCCTTATCGAAATTGCTTCGTTCGCCTTTGCCGGCCGCGCCGCTAACGTGTTCAAAACGGCGGCGGCCCGCCATCTGCATCCCAGCAGGACACGCACCGGCCGCCGCCATCACGACAACCGCGTCGCGATAACGGAACAGACCGGACGGGCCGCGTGCCCGCACCCCGCCAGGAACGTCCGCATCGCGCGCCCTTCGCGATGCCCATGGCCACGACCGACCGCATCATCGACACGACGCCGCTCGACGTCCGCGCGCGACCGCTGATCGACGCACTGATCGACGAGTATTCGACCCGTTACAACGCGTATCGCCCCGACAGCCACGCGTCCGCACGCGAGGAACTCGCGCGTTATCCGGCCGAACTGTTCGCGCCGCCCGAAGGCGCTTTCGTGCTGCTGCTGCGCGACGGCGAGACGATCGGCGGCGGCGCGTTCAAGCGCTACGACGCGCAGACCGCCGAGCTCAAACGCATCTGGACCCGCGCGGACCTGCGCCGTCAGGGCCTCGCACGCATCATCGTGGAGGCACTCGAACTGCGCGCCGCGCAGCAGGGCTATCGCCGCATCTACCTGACTACCGGTTTTCGCCAGCCCGAAGCATGGGCGCTGTACGACCGCACCGGCTATACGCGGCTGTTCGATTCGTCGATCGCCCCCGAGGTGCATTACCACCTGCGGTTCGGCAAGGGTCTCGCCGATCCGTCGCGCACGTCGACGCTGGCCGACCTGTGGGCGCCCGTGCCCGAACCGGCGCTGCCGCGCTGACCGCCGCCGCGCCCCCGCCTTCCTCCGATTACCGCTTGCCACCACAGGACGCTTTCATGCAACGAGCCGTACCGTTTTCTTCACGTGCCGCGCGCACGCTGGCCACCGCGTTGATTGGCCTGACCGCGTTCGCCGCGGCCGCGGTCGCGGCCGCCGCCACGTTCGACTTGAGCCCCGAACAGCGCGGGCGCCCGCGCGGCGTGGCCGATGCGGCAGTCGAGCGCGCGGTGCCCGCGTCGTTCAAGTTCGCCGAACCCGGCACGCTGACGATCGGCATCGCACCGAGCCTGCCGCCGATCAGTTCGTATGCAACCGACGCTCGCACGGTGATCGGCTTCGACGCCGACGTCGGCCAGCTCGTGTCCGACAGCCTCGGCCGCAAGCTGAAGATCGTCGCGCTCGCGTGGGCCGACTGGCCGCTCGCGCTCGAATCCGGAAAAGTCGACGCGGTGATCTCGAACGTCACCGTCACCGAGGAGCGCAAGCAGAAGTTCGATTTCTCGACCTACCGCAAGGACCAGGTCGGCTTCTACGTGCGCAACGACAGCAAGATCCAGGCGATCCGCGAGCCGAAGGATGTCGCGGGGCTGCGTATCGTGACCGACGCCGGCACCAACCAGGAAAAGATCCTGCTCGCGTGGGACCGCGAGAACGTCGCGCACGGGCTGAAACCCGTGCAGATCCAGTACTACGACGACCAGGCGATGCGCATCGTCGCCGTGCAGTCGGGCCGTGCCGATGCCGTGTTCAGCGTGAACTCGGTGCTCGCATACCAGAGCGCGCAGCAAGGCAAGACGCGGCTCGTCGGCGCAATCAGCGGCGGCTGGCCGCGCACGGCCGACATCGCGATCGCGACGCGCCGCGGCAGCGGGCTCGCCGATCCGCTGACCGTCGCGCTGAACGGGTTGATCAGGAACGGCCGCTACCAGCAGGTGCTCGACCGCTGGAACCTCGCGTCCGAGGCGATCGACCAGTCGCGCACGAATCCGCCCGGGCTGCCGAAGAGCTGAGCGCCACGCCCGCCCTTCGTCCCGTCACGCTTACTTCACGCTCACGCAGGAACGCCGCCCACCATGTCTTACTCGCTTTCGTTGCTGGACAAGAGTCCGATCGCCGACGGCGCGAACGCCGCCGACGCGCTGCGCTTCACCACGACGCTCGCGCAGCGCGCCGAACAGCTCGGCTACGAGCGCTTCTGGGTCGCCGAGCATCATGGCACGCAGGCCTTCGCGAGCTCCGCGCCGGAGATCGTCGTCGCGCACCTGCTCGCGCACACGTCGCGCATCCGCGTCGGCTCGGGCGGCGTGATGCTGCAGCACTACAGCCCGTTCAAGGTCGCCGAGACGTTCAAGGTACTGGCTGCGCTCGCGCCGGGCCGCGTCGACCTCGGCGTCGGCAAGGCGCCCGGCGGGTTGCCGCTGACCACGCGCGCACTGCAGTGGTTCCACGACAAGGCGCGCAAGCCGGACTTCGCGGGCCAGCTCGCGGAACTCGACGCGTTTCTCGGCTGGGGCGTGGCCGAGGATCACCCGCTCGCCGGCGCGGTCGCGCTGCCTGTGCCGCCGCAGGCGCCCGAACGCATCCTGCTCGGCGGCTCGCCGGACAGCGGCACGCTCGCCGCGCGCAACGGCTGGCGCTTCTGCTACGCGGGGCATTTCAACGGCGACGACGCGAACATCGAACGCTCGCTCGACGCGTACCGCAGCGCGGGCGGCACACGGCCGCTGGTCGCGCTGTACGCGGTGGCCGCGCCGACGCGCGACGAGGCCGAGCAACTGATCGGGCCGCTGAAGATCTTCAAGCTGCAACTCGCGGGCGGGCAAAGCTTCAACCTCCCCAGTGCGCAGGCGGCCGCCGAATTCGCACGGCAGAGCGGCGCGTCCGACTACCGCATCGACGAGCTGCGCCCGACGGTGCTGGCCGATACCCCCGAGCGCGTGCACCGCGCGCTCGATGCGCTGAGCCGGCGGCTCGACGTCGACGCGTTCGTGATCGATTCGCCGGTGACCGACTACGCGGCGCGGCTCGCATCGGCCGAATGGCTCGGCGGCGCGCTGTCGAGCACGCCGTTGCAGGCGGCCCTCGCGGCCGACCGCTCCCTTTCCCCTGACCAGAACGCGTGACGCTCCCATGACGACCCGACGATCGATTCCTTTCGGCCTGATGCTGCAAGGCGCAGGCAGCCACATGAACGCATGGCGGCACCCGAGCAACCCGCCGGACGCGAGCATCAACCTCGATTTCGCGATCGGCATCGCCCGCAAGGCGGAAGCCGCCGGCATCGCCTTCGCGTTCGTCGCGGACGGCCTCTACATCAACGAGAAGTCGATCCCGCACTTCCTGAACCGCTTCGAGCCGCTGACCGTGCTGTCGGCGCTCGCGGTCGCGACGAAGAAGATCGGGCTCGCGGGCACGATCTCGACGTCGTACAGCGAGCCGTTCACGGTTGCCCGCCAGCTGGCGTCGCTCGATGCGATCAGCGGCGGGCGCGCGGGCTGGAACGTCGTGACGACGCCGCTCGAGGGCACCGCGAAGAACTTCGGCAAGGTGCATCCCGATCATGAGCTGCGCTACGAGATCGCCGACGAATACCTCGACGTCGTGCAGGGCCTGTGGGACAGCTGGGACGACGACGCATTCGTGCGCGACCGCGCGACCGGCCGCTTCTTCGATCGCGACAAGCTCCACACGCTCGACCACCACGGCCGCTTCTTCCAGGTCGCGGGCCCGCTGAACATCCAGCGGTCCCCGCAGGGGCAGCCGGTGATCTTCCAGGCCGGCTCCTCCGACACCGGCATCGGGCTCGCCGGCAAGTACGCGGATGCCGTGTTCACGCATTCGCCGTCGCTCGACGAAACGGCCGCGTTCACGCGGCGCGTGAAGCAGAGCGCGATCGAGCACGGCCGGCAAGGCAGCGACGTGAAGGTCTTCCCCGGCATCGGGCCGATCGTCGGCCGCACGGCCGCCGAGGCCGAGGACAAATACCAGGCGATCCGCGACCTGCTGACGATCGACGAGGCGCTCGCCTATCTGGGCCGCTATTTCGATCACCACGATTTCACGCAGTACGCGCTCGACGCGCCGTTTCCGGAACTCGGCGAGCTCGGCCGCAACAGCTTCCGCTCGACCACCGACCGGATCAAGGCCGACGCGAAACAGAAAGGCCTGTCGCTGCGCGAGACGGCGCTCGCGGTCGCCACGCCGCGCCCGAACTTCATCGGCACGGCCGAGCACGTCGCCGACGAGCTGATCCGCTGGCACGACGCGGGCGCCGGCGACGGCTTCATTCTCGGCTTCGCGGTGCAGGCGCAAGGCGTCGACGATTTCGTCGAGCTCGTGATCCCGGCGCTCGAGGCGCGCGGCCGCTACAGCCGCGACCTGCCCGGCGCGACGCTGCGCGACCACCTCGGCCTGCCGCGCAAGGCAAGCCGTCACGCGGTCCCTGACGCGTCGCCCGAAACGGCGGCCGAAGCGCACGCCTGACACCCGCCGCCGCGCCGCCCGTGCGCGGCGCGTCCGCCCGACCGATTCGAGGATTTCCACCGACATGAGCGACACGACCCACCTCGGCGGCGCGCTGCCGCCGCTTTCTTCCCCCGGCGCGCGCGACGCCGGCACGCGTTTCCGGATCGTGCCCGCGCGCCACCGGTCGCGCACGGCCGGCACCGTGCTCGCCGTCGCGCTGATCGTGATCGTCCTGCATTCGATACTCGGCAACCCGCAATGGGGCTGGCCGGTGTTCGCCGAATGGTTCCTGTCGCCGCCGGTGCTGTCGGGGCTCGCACGCACGCTGGTGCTGACGCTGCTCGGCGCGGTGTTCGGCTTCGTGCTGGGCGCGTTCGTCGCGCTGGCCCGGCTGTCGCGTTCGCGGCTGCTGTCGGCGAGCGCGTGGGCCTTCGTGTGGCTGTTCCGCTCGATTCCGCTGATCGTGCTGCTGCTGATCCTGAACAACCTCGGCTACCTGTACGAGCATGTGCGGCTCGGCGTGCCGTTCACCAATATCGTGTGGTTCGACACGCCGACCACCGACCTGATCAGCCCGTTCCTCGCGGCCGTGCTCGGCCTCACGCTGAACCACGCGGCATTTTCCGCGGAAGTGATTCGCGGCGGCATTCTCGCGGTCGACCAGGGGCAGCTCGAAGCGGCGGCCGCGCTCGGCCTGCCGCGCGGCCGCCAGACCACCCGGATCGTGCTGCCGCAGGCGATGCGCGCGATCCTGCCGACCGCGTTCAACGACCTGATCTCGCTCGCGAAAGGCACGTCGATGGTCTACGTGCTCGCGATGCCGGAGCTGTTCTATACGGTGCAGGTGATCTATCGCCGCAATCTCGAAGTGATTCCGCTGCTGATGGTCGCGACCGTCTGGTATCTGATCATCCTGACCGTGCTGTCGGCGATCCAGGTGCAGGTCGAGCGCCACTATGCGCGCGGCGCGCTGCGCAACCCGCCGCCGTCCGTCGTCACGTTCGCGCTCGCGCGCCTCGGCGTGCTGTGGCGGCGTGTCAGGTCCAGCCGCGATGATTCGCTCGTGCGCGCCGAAGGCGAGGCCGATACGGTAGCCGTCGCGCCACGCGCCGGCGGCGAAGTGGCCGTGCATGGCGTATCGAAGCAGTTCGGCATGCAGCGCGTGCTCGACAACGTCTCGTTCGTCGCGCCGCGCGGCAGCGTGACCGTGATCGTCGGGCCGTCGGGCTCGGGCAAGTCGACGCTGCTGCGCACGATCAACCATCTCGAACGCGTCGACGACGGCTTCATCGACATCGACGGCGAACTGATCGGCTATCGCCGCGACGGCGACGTGCTCTACGAGCTGAAGGAGCGCGACGTGCTGACACGTCGCACGGCCGTCGGGATGGTGTTCCAGAACTTCAACCTGTTCCCGCACCTGACGGTGCTCGAGAACCTGATCGAGGCACCGGTCGCCGTCGGCGGCGTCACGCGCGACGCCGCCGAGCGCATCGCCCGCACGTTGCTCGCTCGCGTCGGTCTCGCGGACAAGGCCGATGCCTATCCGCGCCAGCTCTCCGGCGGCCAGCAGCAGCGCGTCGCGATCGCGCGGGCGCTCGCGTTGCGCCCGAAGGTGCTGCTGTTCGACGAACCGACTTCCGCGCTCGACCCGGAACTCGTGAACGAGGTGCTCGACGTGATCAAGGAACTCGCGCGCTCGGGCACGACGCTCGTGATCGTCACGCACGAGATCGGCTTCGCGCGCGAAGTCGCGGACAACGTGCTGTTCATGGAGCGCGGGCGCATCGTCGAATCCGGGCCGCCGGCCGTCGTGCTCGACGCGCCGACGCATGCGCGCACGCGCGCGTTCCTGTCGCGGGTGCTGTGATGCGCGCCGCTGCCGATTCCCGAGGGGCCGCACGATGACCGACCGACGCCAGTTCATGACCGCCGCGCTGGTCGCGGCAGCGGGCTTGCCGTGGCGCGCGGCGCATGCGGCCGCCGCGACGGCCGACCTCGACCCGCGCCAGGCGGGCCGCGTACGTGCCGAACGCGACGACGCGGCGATCCGCGCGGCAGCCGGCTACCGCTGGGTGCACGACGGCGCATTCACGGTCGCGATTTCACCGCACGCGCCGCCCGTGTCGACCTACGCGACCGACGCGCGCACCGTGGTCGGCGCCGATCCCGACTATGCGCAGCTCGTCGCCGACGCGCTCGGCCGCACGCTCGTGCTGGTGCCTATCGCATGGGCCGACTGGCCGCTCGGGCTGACGTCCGGCAAGTACGACGCGGTGATCTCGAACGTCGGCGTGACCGAGAAGCGCAAGGAGAAATACGATTTCACGACCTACCGGCTCGGGCTGCACGGCTTCTACGTGCGCACCGGCAGCCCGATCGCAAAGATCGCCGAGCCGAAGGACATCGCCGGCCTGCGCATCATCACGGGCGCGGGGACGAGCCAGGAACGCATCCTGCTCGAGTGGAACAAGCGCAACGTGGCGCAGGGGCTGAAGCCGGCCGAGCTGCAATATTTCGACGACGATGCGGCGTCGCGCGTCGCGCTGCTGTCGGGCCGCGCCGATGCCGAACTGAACCCGAACGCGTCGCTCGCTTACGAGGCCGCGCGCACCGGCAAGATCCGCCGTGTCGGCGTCGTCAATGCGGGCTGGCCGGCCAACGCCGACGTGGCGATCGCGACGCGGCGCGGCAGCGGGCTCGCGCCCGCGCTGACGCTGGCGACGAACGCGCTGATCGGCAGCGGCCGCTACGGACAGGCGCTCGCGCGCTGGGGTTTGCAGAGCGAGGCGATCGCGCGGGCGGAAACCAATCCGCCGGGATTGCCGTCGTTCTGAAGGCCATCGATACGTCGACCACCCGAATGACATCGCCCCGGCATCCCTCAACGGGAATGCCGGGGCGAATCGAAGCAGCCCTTGCGTCGCAACGACGCGATGCGCCTACGCGGACACCGCCGCGTAATGCCGGTCGAGCTCCGCGACCTGCGCATGAATCGCCGGAATCAGGTGGCGCCCGTAATCGAGCGCATCGTCGAGCGGATCGAACCCGCGAATCAGGAACGTCGATACGCCGAGCCGGTAATACGCCCCGAGCGCACGCGCGACCTGCTCGGGCGTGCCGACCAGCGCGGTCGAATTCCAGCGCGCGCCGGTCAGGTTCGCAACGCCCATCCACAACCGCTCGTCGAGCACGTCGCCCTGCGCGGCGGCGGCCATCAGCCGTTGCGAGCCCGCGTTTTGCGGCGCATGGCCGTCGATCGGCTGGCCATTCGCGAGCCGCGCCGCGCGCACGCGCTCGCGGATCGCCTCGGCCTTCTCCCACGCGGCCGCCTCGGTATCGGCGACGATCGGCCGGAACGACACGCTGATGCGCGGCGCACGCCCGAACGGCGCGGCGGCCGCATGCACGCGCGCGATCTGCTCGCGCACCGACGCGAGCGGCTCGCCCCACGTCATGTAGACATCGGCATGCTCGCCCGCCACCGCCAGCGCGGCCGGCGACGAGCCGCCGAAATAGATCGGCACATGCGGCCGTTGCGCGCCCTTCACGAGCGGCGACGCGCCCCGCAGCCGGTAGAACGCGCCATCGTGGTCGACCGGCGCGTCGGCCTGCCAGATCCGTTTCAGCACGTCGAGATACTCGCCGGTGCGGCGATAGCGCGCGTCGTGCGGCACGAAATCGCCGTCGCGCTGAAGATCGGCATCGTCGCCGCCCGACACGACGTTCAGCGCGAGCCGGCCGCCGCTGAACACGTCGAGCGTCGCGATCTGGCGCGCGGCGGCCGACGGCACGATCACGCCGGGCCGGTGCGCGAGCAGGATGCGGATGCGTTCGGTCGCGGCGGCCGCGAACGACGCGACGATGAAGCCGTCCGCCGCGTTGCTGAAATGGCCGACCAGGATCTGGTCGAAGCCGGCGGCCTCGTGCGCCTGCGCGAAGCGGCGCACGTAGTCGGGCTGGACGGCGGCGCCGCCCGGTACGTCGACCTCCGCGCCGGGCGTCGCGGTGATCATGCCGATGATGTCGACGGGCATGTCGATGGTCCTTCTCGTTGTCGATCGGAAATGGCTACGCGTTGCGGCATGCTCACTGCGCGGCGGCCGTCTTCTGCGCGGGCGCGGCGAACGCGCCCGCATACGAGCGGTCGAGCAGCTTCGCCGTGTCGTACGCGGTCGGAATCACGCCGGCCTTGTGCAGGAAGTCCGCGGTGTTCTGCGCATCCTTCGCGGCCGTGTCGTCGACGGGGCCCACGCGCTGGTGCGCATTGTTGAGCCAGCGGTACGCGACGTCCGGCTCGAGCTTCGCGCGCTTCGCCCACAGGTCGGCATACTCGCGCGGATGGCTGTCGACCCATTGGCGCGCGGCCACCACGCGCTTCAGGAAATCGGTGATCTCGGCGCGCTTGCCCGTTGCGGCCTGCTCGTTCGCGGCGACGAAGCTCAGCGCGGGCATCAGCCCCTGCGCGGTCGTCACGGGCCGTGCGCCCTGCCGCAGCGCGAGCGTGCTGACGAACGGCTCCCACAGCGACACGGCGTCGACCGAGCCGTTCGCGAGCGCGTTGGTCGCATCGATCGGCATCAGGTACGCGTACTTGACGGAATCCGCGCGCAGGCCGGCGTGTTCGAGCGCGCGCAGCACGAGCTGCTGGCTCCACGCGCCGCGCCAGACGGCAATGGTCTTGCCCTGCAGGTCGGCGACGGTGCGCACCGGCGAGTTCTTCGGCACGAGGATCGCAACGCCGTCGAGGCTCTGCCGCGACACCGCGACGACTTTCACCGGCGCGCCGCGCGCGGCCAGCGTGAGCAGCGCGGAATCGCCGAGGAAGCCGACGTCGATCGCATTGCCGTTCAGGCTTTCGGCGACGGGCGCGGCGGCCTGGAAGTGCTTCCACTCGATCGTGTAAGGCAGGTCCTTCAGCACGCCGGACGCCTCCATCGACGCCTGGATGTTGAAGTAGTTCTGTTCACCGACGCGCAGCGTGACGGTGTCTTTGGCCATGCCTGGCTGCGCGGCAAGCGCCAGCAAGAGTGCCGTGACGATTCGGCTCAGCAACGTGATCTCCCGGAAGGTTGGCGGGCGCCCGCGCGATGGCGGCGCCACGTGATCCGCCATGCCCGGCGGCCGGCGGAACGGATGGAACCGGTGAAGATACGTCGATCCGCACCATGAAACAAACGCAATATTCTTCTATGCAAAGATGCAAATGTTTTATGACGTGACCGGTATCGCCGGATGCCGCCCGCCGCCCGTCCGGGAACCCGGTTCGAATGAATCCTCGACATATATTTCGTGCGCGAAATAAATCCCGGACTATATTTCGCATACGAAATAACTACCCGGAACGAGGACGGCCATGACCTCCCAACCCATCGAGTTTTCCGCCGCCGACGGCTACGCGTTGCACGGCACGCTGTGGACGCCGGACGCGGCGCCGCGCGCGCTGGTGCTGATCCATCCGGCGACGGCCGTGCCGGAGCGGCTGTATGCGGGCTTCGCACGCTTCCTGACCGAGCGCGGTTTCGCGGCGCTCACCTACAACTATCGCGGCATCGGTGCATCGCGGCCCGCGCGCCTGGGTGCGCTGCGGGCCCGCATGCGCGACTGGATGGAGCTCGACGTGGGTGCCGCGACCGCGTGGGCACGGCAGGCGTATGAAGGGGTGCCGCTGCTGGCGGTCGGGCACAGCGTCGGCGGGCACGCGATCGGGCTGTCCGCCGCCACGCCGCACCTGCGCGCGGCCGTGCTCGTCGCCGCGCATGCGGGCAGCACGCGACTGATCACGCAGGCGGCCGAACGCCTGAAGGTGCGGCTGATCCTGCATGTGCTCGGTCCGCTGATGTCGGCGCTGCTCGGCTACGTGCCCGGCAAGCGGCTCGGGCTCGGCGAAGACATGCCGGCCGGCGTGTTCCGCGAATGGAGCCGCTGGACGACGCTGCCGCACTATTTCTTCGACGATCCGACGCTCGGCGCGGCCGAGCGCTTCGCGAAGCAACGGTTGCCGATTCTCGCGCTCGGCTTCGACGACGATCCGTGGGCGAACCCGGCCGCGATCGGCCTGCTGGTAAGCTATCTGACCCGCGCGCAGGTCGAACGCCGCCAGATCGATCCGCGCGCGGCGGGCAGCGGCCCGGTCGGGCACATGGGCTTCTTTCGCAGTCGGCCCGGCACCGTGCTGTGGCCCGACGTGGCCGACTGGCTCGCGCGGGCACTCGACGCACCACGCACCGCGGGCCGTCCCTCCCTTTCCATTGCAGCCGGGAACCCAGCTTGAGCGAAGACCGACGACTGTTTTTCATGTTGAACATCGGCCAGCGGCGCGTGCAGCGCTGGATCGACCGCAAGGCCGAAACCGAGACGCGCGCGAGCGCCGCGCAGGCCGGTGCACTGTTCTGTCTCGCGAAGCAGGACGGCGCGCTGATCGGCGAAGTCGGCGCCGCGCTGCAGCTCGCGCCGTCCGCGATGACGGGCCTCGCCGACCGCATGGCAAAGGCCGGCCTCATCACGCGTCACGCCGATTCGGACGACGGCCGCGCAACGCGGCTGTACCTGACCGACGACGGCCAAGCGGCGCTCAAGCGCGCGCGCGTGCTGCTGCGCGAGCTGAACGGCAAGCTGTGCGACGGGTTTTCCGACGCCGAACTCGACGTCGTCGCGCGCTGGCTGCACGCGTTGCAGGATCGCTTTCCGGCCGAACGCTGAACCGCGCCGACCGCGCACTGCATCGGCACGAATCCGCGTAATCGATAGCGATTCCGATTCGTGCTTTCGATTCGGTTTCCGAACTTTCCGGCGGAAATTCTTGCGTCCCGGAAGCGCTGTTTCGGCAACGCTTTCCGGCTACGTACTGTTACAAAAAATTGCCTCCCGCGCCGCATACCGATCGCCTACATTCAATCCACTTCGACGCATTCGCCGTATGCACGGACTGGCCTTCCCGTCGCGTCCGCCTCCCTGGACGCACCCGACAAGCAATGAAAACGAAGAGGTGTCTTGACCGACGTGCTGGCGGCATCCAGCACACGCGGATTGCGATGACCGAAACGGCTTCCTGAACGACACGATCCGACGCGCGGCACGGCATCCGTTGCCGCCGCGTACCGGTACGCGACGTGCCGCTCCGCGCCATCGCCGCCGCACGTCAACGAGGAGCAGTCCATGCGACGTTCGACCGTATCCCACTCGCTTATCACCGGCCTGACCCGCCTCACCCGCCTGTCCGCCGCGACAACCGTGGCAATGGCCGCCGCCGCGGCCGCGCATGCCGACCCCGTGGTCGTGTCCGGCCCGAGCCCGTTCGCCGCCTGCACCATCGGCGGCCCCGGCACGAACTACGTGAATGCCGAGGTCGAACCGTGGCTGTCGGTCAACCCGGCGAACCCGATGAACATGATCGGCGTGTGGCAGCAGGACCGCTGGTCGAACGGCGGCGCCCACGGGCTCGTCGCCGGCTACACGTTCGATGCGGGCGCGACCTGGGCGCGCACGCCGCAGCCGTTCAGCGCATGCGCGCCGGGCGGGCTGAAGTACGAGCGCGCGTCCGATCCGTGGGTATCGTTCGGGCCGGACGGAACCGCGTATTCGGTATCAATCTCCTTCAACCAGTCGAACAATGCCAACGCGGTGGCCGCGTCGGTGTCGACCGACGGCGGGCAGACCTGGAGCAGCCCGGCCGTGCTGATCGCGAACGACGAACCGACTACGCAGTTCTTCAACGACAAGGAATCGGTGACGGCGAACCCGGTGAAGGCCGGCACGGCCTACGCGGTATGGGACCGCCTCGAGCTGCCGAACGGCAACCCGTACGCGAACCTGCATACGCACGCATACCGCGGGCCGACGCTGTTCTCGAAGACGGTCGACGGCGGCAAGACGTGGAGCGCCCCGAAGGTGATCGTCAACGTGCCGTCGCGTCAGCAGACGATCGGCAACCAGATCGTCGTCGACCCGAAAAGCGGCACGCTCTACGACTTCTTCGACCTGATCCAGCCGCCGTTCAGCAAGGCAGCCGGCAAGGTCGCGTTCATCAAGTCGACCGACGACGGCGCGACGTGGACGAAGCCGCAGGTGATCGCGGGGCTGCAGACGGTCGGCGTCACCGATCCGAACACCGGCGAGCCCGTGCGCACCGGCGACATCATTCCGGAACCCGCGATCGATCCGGCCTCGGGGCAGCTTTACGTGGTGTGGCAGGACAGCCGCTTCAACGGCGGCACGTATGACGAGATCGCCGTATCGACGTCGAAGGACGGCGGCGCGACGTGGAGCACGCCGCAGCAGTTGAACACGCCGACCGGGCGCCCCGCGTTCAATCCGTCGGTGCGCGTCGACAACACGGGCGCCGTGATGGTCACCTACTACGACTTCCGCGACCTGCAGGCCGGCAACACGACGACGCTGCCGACCGGTTTCTGGCGCAAGATCTCGCATGACGGCGGCACGACGTTCGCCGACGAGCGGCGCGTCGGCGGCCCGTTCGACATGAAGCTTGCGCCGAACGCGGAAGGCTTCTTCATCGGCGACTACCAGGGGCTCGACGTGATGCCGTCATCGTCGTTCCACCCGTTCTTCGTGCAGACCAGCGCGGGCAACCTGACGAACCGCACCGACGTGTTCTTCGCGCCGTGATGCACGCGTGAGCGCAGCGCTGCCGCGACGTCCGTCGCGTCGCGGCAGCGGGCTCGAATGCGCGTCAGTGCATGTCGGTGAGCACGATGCGACCGTCGACTTTCCCTTCGCGCAGCCGCGCGAATATGTCGTTGATGTTGCCGAGCCGGTCGCGATGGATATGCGCGCGCACCAGCCCGTCCGCCGCGAAATCGAGCGACTCCTGCAGGTCGCGCCGCGTGCCGACGATCGACCCGCGCACCGTGATGCCGTTCAGCACGCTCGAGAAGATCGGCAGCGGGAAATCGCCCGGCGGCAAACCGTTGAGCGCCACCGTGCCGCCGCGCCGCACCATCCCGAGCGCCTGCGCGAACGCGCTGCGCGACACGGCCGTGACGAGCACGCCGTGCGCGCCGCCGATTTCCTTCTGGATCACTTTCGCGGGATCGTCGATCGACGCATCGATCGTCAGCTGCGCGCCCAGCTCGCGCGCGAGTGCGAGCTTGTCGGGCGAGATGTCGACGGCCGCGACGTGCAGGCCCATCGCACGCGCGTATTGCACGGCCACGTGGCCGAGCCCGCCGATGCCGGAGATCGCGAGCCACTGGCCCGGACGCGTATCGGTGACGCGAATGCCCTTGTAGACGGTCACGCCCGCGCACAGGATCGGCGCGATCTCGTCGAACGCGACCTGCGCCGGCAGATGGCCGACGTAATCGGGATCGGCCAGCACGTATTCCGCATAGCTGCCGTTGACCGAATAGCCGGTGTTCTGCTGCCCGTGGCAGAGGGTTTCCCAGCCGGTGTGACAGTACTCGCAGTGGCCGCATGCCGTGTAGAGCCAGGGCACGCCGACGCGGTCGCCCTCGCGCACGTGCGTGACGCCCGCGCCGACCGCCGCGACGACGCCCACGCCTTCGTGTCCGGGAATGAACGGCAGCGTCGGCTTCACGGGCCAGTCGCCGTCGGCTGCGTGCAGGTCGGTATGGCAGACGCCCGACGCCTTGATGTTGACGAGGATCTGGCCAGGGCCCGGCGTCGGGATCGGCACTTCCTCGATGCGCAACGGCTCGCCGAACGCGTGCACCACGGCCGCTTTCATGGTTTGAGTCATGCGTCGCTCCTGTCTGGTCGATGAGCGCACCAGTATCCGGGCTCGAAACCGGAACGCATTGATACGCGTCAACGGGGCAGGAATCGTGCGCGCCGGCGGCGGATTCATGGCAGGACGTGTCGCGCAAGCCGCCGCTGCGCCGCCGGGTCGACGGCCCGCCTCTGCTTTCGCAGCCATTTCAGCCGTTTGTCGGAAACCCTGTGGCCGGCCGCCGTTTTGCTTGGAATTTGAAATGATATAACATATCATTTTGCGTTCTCGCCCACCTGAAGCCGTTTCATCCCGGTGGCCGGGTTACGCCGAGTCATATCCAGACGGGTCACTGCGCGCCGCAGACGCAACAATATATCGTATCCAGCCGTGACCCGCATGGCTCGCCTTCCGATCGGATTCCAACTCATTCCAACTGATTCACCGACCATGCGCGACCTCCCTCGTCTACCGCTTCGCCCGCTCTCGCCCGTCCCGCTGATGCTGTTCGCCGCCGTCGCGCACGCGCAGGCCGATGCGCCCGCGTCGCCGACACCGACGCAAACCACTGCGCTCGCGCCGATCTTCGTGACTGCGAACCCGCTCGGCGACACCGATCTGATCTCGCCGACCGCGCAACTGTCCGGCGACGCACTGACGCGCCGCCAGGCCGATTCGCTCGGCGAGACGCTGAACGGGTTGCCCGGCGTGTCGACCACCACCTACGGGCCGATGGTCGGCCGCCCGATCATCCGCGGGATGGACGGCGACCGGATCCGGCTGCTGCAGAACGGCGTCGCGGCCTACGACGCGTCGTCGCTGTCGTACGACCATGCGGTGCCGCAGGATCCGCTGTCGATCGAGCGCGTCGAAATCGTGCGCGGGCCGGCCGCGCTGCTGTACGGCGGCAATGCTGTGGGCGGCGTCGTCAACACGATCGACAACCGGATTCCGCGCGAGGCGATCGAAGGCGTGACGGGCGCGCTCGACGCGCGCTACGGCGGCGCCAATTCGGTACGCGCGGGCGCCGCGCAGGTCGAAGGCGGCAACGGCCGCTTCGCGTTCCATGTCGACGCGTTCGACCGCGAAACGAGCAAGCTGCGGATTCCCGGCTATGCGCGCAGCAGCCAGCAACGCGCGATCGACGGCCCCGACACGCCGCAACCGTACGGCAACGTGCCGAACAGCGACGGCCGCGTGCATGGCGGCGCGGTCGGCGCGTCGTACACGTGGGCCGACGGTTTCGCGGGCCTGTCGTACAGCGGCTACGAGTCGAACTACGGCTCCGTCGCCGAGGACGACGTGCGCCTGCGGATGCGCCAGGAACGGCTCGCGCTCGCCTCCGAGATACGCAACCTGAGCGGGCCGTTCACGAAGCTGAAATTCGACTTCGCGTACACCGACTATCGCCACAAGGAAGTCGACAACGGCGAGACGGCCACCACCTTCCGCAACCGAGGCTATGAAGCGCGCATCGAGGCGCGGCATCGCAGGATCGGCCCGTTCGAAGGCGCGATCGGCGTGCAGTTCGGCCAGAACACGTTCTCGGCGCTCGGTGACGAATTGCTCGTGCCGTCCACGCGCACGAACAGCGTCGCACTGTTCGGCCTCGAGGAATGGCAGGTCGTCCCGGCGCTCAAGCTGAGCCTCGGCGGGCGCTTCGAGCACGTGAAGGTCGATCCCGATCCGGCCGGCGTCGAGAAATTCGCGGGAGCGCAGCCGCGCGACTTCAATGCCGGCAGCGTCTCGGCCGGCGCGCTGTTCTCGCTGACGCCCGTGTGGTCGGTGGCGGCCAACGTCGCATACACCGAACGTGCGCCGACCTTCTACGAGTTGTATTCGAACGGCCCGCACGATGCGACCGGCCAGTTCCTGATCGGCAACCCGAACGCGTCGAAGGAAAAGGCCGTGTCGACCGACCTGTCGCTGCGCTACGCGAGCGGGCCGAATCGCGGCAGCGTCGGCGTGTTCTACAACCGCTTCTCGAACTACCTGACCGAGTACAACACGGGCCGCGTCGTGGACGACGACGGCGAACCGGTCGCGCCCGGTACCGACGGCTCGCTCAACGAGGCGATCTACCGTGGCGTGCGCGCCGAGTTCTACGGCATCGAGCTGGACGGCAAGTGGCGCGCCTTCGCGCGGCGCGGCCATACGGTCGACCTGGAGCTGACGGCCGACTACACGCACGCACGCAACGTCGATACGGGCCAGCCGCTGCCGCGCATCGCGCCGCTGCGCGCGACGCTCGCGGCCGACTACGGCTACGGCCCGTTCGGTGCGCGCGCGCAGGTCACGCATGCGTGGTCGCAGCATCGCGTGCCCGACAACGACTTTTCGACGGACGGCTACACGTCGCTCGGCGTGATGCTGACCTACAAGTTCCGCGTCGGTGCGACGCACTGGCTCGCGTACCTGCGCGGCGACAACCTGACGAACCAGGAAATCCGCTATTCGACCTCGGTCGTGCGCGGCCTCGCGCCGGAAGGCGGCCGCAGCGTGATGGCCGGGTTGCGCACCACGTTCTGACCCTCTCATGGCCCGCGGCGCCCGCCGCGGGCCGCTTTGCGGCGCCCCCGCTCCGTCGCGAATTTCCGCTTTCCGGACATTGCCGCCCATCGCGCGACACATACCGACGACGCGCACCGGTTCCCTCCCCAATCAGGGCGCAAGGGAATTCCACTTTATTCACCCATAAATAAAAACAAATTCATCAGACGATTATTAGCAAAAAGATCTCTTTTGCCTCGCCTGATAAAACCGGTTTCAAATTCCACGTATAAACCTTTGAATCACGGGCGCCTCGACGCTTCCTGATCGGGTTCCAGCAAACCCGCCCGAAAAGGATTCCAGCGCTAAAAAAACTAATATCAGGGTTTTCGAAGGGTAAAGAATCATTCGGTATACCCGTTAATGCCGGCACGAGCCCGTATCTGGTCGAACAATAAATTCAATTTGCCAACCACATGCGCAGGGGCACAACGTGAATATCGCCAGAATGAGCATCAAGACAAAACTCCTTGGCGGCTTCGGCCTGCTCGCCGCGGTCGTCGTGATCGTGTCGGGCGTGGCACTCAAGGCACTCTCCGATACGAACGCCGAGTTTTCCCGCTACATGAACGGCATCAACGCGCGGGCGAACCAGTCCGCGCAAATCCGAACCGCGGTCGACCGGCGCGCGATCGCGGCACGCAACATCGTGCTCGTGACCAAACCGTCCGATCTCGAGCTCGAACTGGCCGAGGTGAACCAGGCGCACAAGGACGTGCAGGAGCATCTCGCGAAGCTCAAGGAGATGATGGCGAACGCGACCGACACCTCCGATCGCGCGCGCGAACTGGTGGGCAACATCGCCCGCATCGAATCCAGCTACGGGCCCGTCGCGCTGCGTATCGTCGGGCTCGCGCAAGCCGGCAAGAAAGAAGAGGCGACCGCCGACATCGACGACAACTGCCGCCCGCTGCTCGCGCAGCTCGTGCGCGCGACCGATGCCTACGCGAGCTATACGCATGAACGCGAACTCGCGATCGCCCAGCAATTCGCGGATCGTTATGCGATGGAGCGCAACCTGCTGGCCGGCATCTGCCTGATCGCGGTCGCGGTCGCGGCCTGCGGCGGCCTGTGGCTGACACGCAAGATCACGGTGCCGATCGGCTCGGCCGTGGACGTCGCGCGCACGGTCGCGAACGGCGATCTCGGCAGCCGCATCCACGTCAGCGGCAACGACGAGACCCGCGACCTGCTCGAAGCGCTGCGGACAATGAACGAGCGGTTGATCGGCATCGTCGGCCGCGTGCGCGATTCGTCGAACAGCATCGCGCATGCCGTGAGCGAGATCGCGTCGGGCAACCTCGACCTGAGCCAGCGCACCGAGGAACAAGCCGCGTCGCTGCAGGAAACCGCCGCGACGATGGAGGAATTCACGTCGACGGTGCGGCTGAATGCCGAGAACGCGCAACAGGCGAGCGCGCTCGCCGCGAATGCGTCGGATGTCGCGCATCGCGGCAGCTCGGTGGTCGGCCGCGTGGTCGACACGATGACGGAAATCGGCCATAGCTCGTCGAAGATCGCCGACATCACGGGCATCATCGAAGGCATCGCGTTCCAGACCAACATCCTCGCGCTGAATGCGGCCGTCGAAGCCGCGCGTGCGGGCGAACAGGGCCGCGGCTTCGCGGTCGTGGCGAGCGAGGTGCGCAGTCTCGCGCAACGCTCGTCGACGGCGGCAAAGGAGATCAAGGAACTGATCAACGCGTCGGTACAGACGATCCGCGACGGCTCGGCGCTCGCCGGCGAAGCCGGCAAGACGATGTCGGACGTCACGCAGGCCGTCGCGCGCGTGACCGACATCATGGGCGAGATCGCGGCCGCGTCGGCCGAGCAGAGCCGAGGCATCGACCAGGTGAACCTGACGATCACGCAGATGGACGAGACGACCCAGCAGAACGCGGCGCTCGTCGAGCAGGCCGCGGCCGCATCGAAGTCGCTCGAGGCGCAAGGTCGCGAGCTGTCCGAAACGGTCGCCGCGTTCCGGATGCCGTCCGGCACGCACGTGACGTCGTCGGGCGCGCACGCGCAGGAACCCGCCGCGCATCACTGGCAACCGGCCGCCGCGTAACGGATACCGAAAGGAGACGACGATGCGCACGCGGTTTCGCCGGCCCGCCTGCGTCACGCTTGCGCATACCGCGCGATGCGCTGTGCATCGTCACCGTTCGGCTCGAACGGTTCGCACGCGCGCCGTCGCGCGTCTCCTCTCCGATTCGCGGCACGCGTGCGTGTAGCTCGCCCGTCGGCGTAGCCGCGTCGTCGCCGGTCGTTTCTGCCGACCGGCGCGGCATCGTGCGCGTGTCCGGCAATACGCATCGTCACGGACGATCGCGCGCGATGCCCGTCCTCCGCATGCCATCGCGCATGCCGCGTTTGCAGCGTTGCGCAAGTTTCGATCCCGGCCATGTATCGCGCGTTGCCACACAGGCGACATGGAGATTGCGCAGCGTTCGCCCACGCATCGCTCGCCGACGCAGACTTTTAAAACGAACGAATGACGAGTATGCTTAAAAAAGCACTCCGCGTTCGGACGGCGAATCGCGTGCCCTGACTCCCGTCCGATCGTATTGCGGCCCCATCGCTTCGCACACCGCGTGCCGATGGCGGCGTCCGCTTCTCGCGCCACGGCCGCACGAACCTTCCCCCAACAATCGTCAGGAGAGCTGGTGAGCCGACTCGTCGTCGTATCCAATCGCATTGCAGATCCCCGTAAAGCCGCTGCCGGCGGGCTCGCCGTTGCCGTGAAAGACAGCCTGCAGGAATCCGGCGGCGTCTGGTTCGGCTGGAGCGGAAGGCTGCGCGGCAGCGACGACCAGCCCGCGCATGGCGACGACGTGCAGATCCAGAACGTCGGCGGCATCCAGCTCGCGACGATCGATCTCGACCCGCAGGACTACGACGCCTACTACCTCGGTTATTCGAACAACGTGCTGTGGCCGGTGTTTCACTACCGGCTCGATCTCGCGCAGTTCGACCGCCGCTTCGCCGACGGCTACCGGCGCGTGAACCAGCTGTTCGCGCGCAAGCTGCGCACGCTGCTGCGTCCCGACGACACCATCTGGGTCCACGACTACCAGCTGATTCCGCTCGCCGCCGAGCTGCGCGCGATGGGCTGTACGAATCCGATCGGTTTCTTCCTGCACATCCCGATGCCGCCGCCGCCGATCATGGCCGCGATCCCGGAACACGAATGGCTGATGCGCTCGCTGTTCGCATACGATCTCGTCGGCTTCCAGACCGAGTCGGATCTGCTCCACTTCGAGCATTACGTCGAAGCGGAAGCCGGCGCGGCGCGGCTGCCGGACGGCCGGCTGCGTGCATTCGGCCGCACGCTGTCGGCGGGCGCGTTCCCGATCGGCATCAACGTCGACGAGTTCGAGGCGCTCGCGCGCGACCGCGACGGCCTCGACATGTTCGAGCGGATGCGCGACGAATATTCGCGGCGCCAGTTGCTGGTCGGCGTCGACCGGCTCGATTACACGAAAGGGCTGCCGCAGCGCGTGCATGCGTTCCGCGAGTTGCTCGAACAGTATCCGGAGAACCGCGACCGCGCGACGCTGATCCAGATCGCCGCGCCGAGCCGCGAAAATCTCGGCGCGTACGACGACCTGCGGCGCGAGATGGACAGCCTGTGCGGCGCGATCAACGGCGACTACGGCGAACTCGAATGGATGCCGATGCGCTACATTCACCGCACCGTCGCGCGCAAGCGCTTGCCGGGCCTTTATCGCGCGAGCCGCGTCGCGCTCGTTACGCCGCTGCGCGACGGGATGAACCTCGTCGCGAAAGAATTTCTCGCCGCGCAGGACGCGGCCGATCCGGGCGTGCTCGTGCTGTCGCGTTTTGCCGGCGCGGCCGAGCAGCTGAAGTCGGCGCTGCTCGTCAATCCGTACGACACGCAAGGCACCGCGCAGGCGATCCAGCGTGCGCTCGCGATGCCGCTCGAGGAGCGTCGCCAGCGTCATGCGGCGCTGATGGCGATCTTGCGCAAGAGCGACGTGCACTGGTGGCGCACGCGCTTTCTCGACGCGCTCGCCGAAGCGGCCGAAGTCGCGGCCGCGACCGAACCCTGACGCGCGCTCACGCGTCCGTCGCCGCGTATCCGAGCACCGCGCCGCTCGCATCGCACAGGTCGACCGACACCGGAATGCCTTCTCGCAGGCTCTCCGTCAGCACGCAATACGCATCGAACTGATCGAGCACGCGCGTCGCCGCCGCGAGATCGGCCCACGTCCTGCCGATCGACAGCCGTACCGACATCGCGCCCACGCGCACCCTGCCCGCTTCGTTCTGCACCATGTCGACATCGATGCGTGCGGCAATCGGCTGCGGATCGACATGCTGCTTTTCCAGCGCGAACAGCAGGCTCGCCGCGAGACAGGTCGCGACCGCCGCGGCCAGCAACCGGATCGGGTTCGGCCCGCGTCCTTCGCCGAGCGGCGGCGGTTCGTCGGTGAGCACCGGCGACAGCGTCGTGCCGGCAAACACCACTTCGAAACAGAAGCGCGCCTGCTGCGCGACATCGACCGATATGTGCGCCTCGCTCATGGCGACTCCGCGCAGATCAACTGGGAAAGGAATGCCGGCACGCAGTCGCATCGATGCGCGCCGCCCGCAGGTTCGCGGCCCCTTCAGCGCTCGGGCTCGCGTGGCGGCCCGTATGCGACGAAATCGCGCTCGACCGCGGACGCGTGCTCCGTTTCGATCGCGCCGCCGCGTGCGCCGGCTTCGTCGTCCGGTGCCGGTGCAGCCGGCGTCGCGGTGGCCGGCTCAACGCGCCCGTCGATCAGCGCCTGCAGCGCTTCGCGCTCGAGCACCTCGGATTGCAGCAGCCGTCGCGCGATGCGTTCGAGCGCATCGCGGCGTTCGCCGAGCGTCATCGCGACCCGCGCATGCGCGTCGGCGAGCAGCGTGCGCACCTCGTCGTCGATCATCCGCGCGGTGTGCTCGCTGCAGCGCCCGTCGCCCGCATGCCACGCGCCGGGCATGCCCTGGCGCACATCGCCGTCGTCGAACGTCGCGAGCCCGATCTTCTCGCTCATCCCGTACTGCATGACCATGTGGCGCGCCATCGCGGTCGCGCGTTCGAGATCGTTCTGCGCGCCCGTCGACACGTCGCCGAACACGAGTTCCTCCGCAACGCGCCCGCCGAGCAAGGCATCGATCCGGTCGAGCAGTTCGCTCCTGCGCAACACGTAGCGATCCTCGGTCGGCACCTGCTGCGTATAGCCGAGCGCCGCCACGCCGCGCGGAATGATCGACACCTTCTTCACCGGATCGCAATGCGCGCGGCTTTCCGCGACGAGCGCATGGCCGGCCTCGTGATACGCGATGGTCAGCTTCTCCTGCGCGTTCATCACGCGGCTCTTGCGTTCGAGGCCCGTCAGCGCGCGATCGATCGCCTCGTCGAAGTCGGCCATCCCGATCGCCGGCTTGCCGAGTTCGGCCGCATGCAGCGCGGCCTCGTTGACGACGTTCGCGAGATCGGCACCGACGAAGCCCGGCGTGCGCGATGCCAGCTCGCCGAGATCGACGTCGGCCGCGAGCTTCACGCGCTTCACATGCACGCCGAGAATCTGCCGGCGGCCGTTCACGTCGGGCCTGTCGATCGCGATGTGGCGATCGAAGCGGCCCGGCCGCAGCAGCGCGGGATCGAGGATCTCCGGCCGGTTCGTCGCGGCCATGATGATCACGCCGGAGCCGGCCTGGAAGCCGTCCATCTCGACGAGCAACTGGTTGAGCGTCTGCTCGCGTTCGTCGTTGCCCGACATCGGGCCGACGCCGCGCACCTTGCCGAGCGCGTCGAGCTCGTCGACGAACACGATGCACGGCGCCTTCTGCTGCGCCTGCTCGAACAGGTCGCGCACGCGCGCCGCGCCGACGCCGACGAACATCTCGACGAACGCCGAGCCGCTGATCGAGAAGAACGGCACGGCCGCCTCGCCGGCCACCGCGCGCGCGAGCAGCGTCTTGCCGGTGCCCGGCGCGCCGACGACGAGCACACCCTTCGGAATCTTGCCGCCGAGCCGCTGGTAGCGGTCGGGGTTGCGCAGGAACGCGACGAGCTGTTGCAGCTCGGCCTTGGCTTCGTCGATGCCCGCGATATCGTCGAACGTGATGCCGGTTTCCTGCTGCACGTACACGCGCGCGCGGCTCTTGCCCATCCCGGTGAAATCCTGCAGCCCGCCGCGCTTGCGCAGCATCATGTTCCAGATGAACACGAACAGCACGAGCGGCAGCAGCCACGAGGCAAGCGATGCCATCCAGCTCGTGTCGGGCGCGCCGTGATAGCGGATGCCGGCCGCGGTCAGCGTGTCGGTCAGGTGTTCGTCGCTCACGCGGTTGGTCGTGAACCGCCACGGCGCACCGGCCTGCTGCACGGCCGAGGCGTCGGACGCCGGCAGCATCGCGCCGGCCTGCGGCATCTTCAGCGTGCCCGAGATCGATGCGGGGCTGACTTCGAGATCGTCGACGAGCCGTGCGGCGACGAGCCGGTGGAAATCGCTGTACGCGATCGACGCCGACGACGGACGCAGCATCAGCAACTGCGCGGCGAACAGCACGAAGAAGCCCGCGGCGATCAGCAATCCCGGGTAGTCGAATTTCCTGTCCATGGCATCCGGCCGGACGTGCGCGCGGCGCTACGCTGCGCTGCCGCGGCACGGCGGACGTGCGTGGCTACGCGCGCAGCCCGCGCGCGGCATCGGCGGCCATGCGGCAGCGGTATACATGCGTGCCATCTCGCCTCGCTCCTGCGCATCAACGATGCCGCGACAACGCCGTCGGCCGGCATCGCCGGGCAATCCTCGCCCGGGCGGCACGCCGCGACGCGCCGCCCCTGAATCAAGTCTAGTTCGCGCGAGTGCGTCGCGCATCGCCCGCGGCGCGACGGGAATCGTCCGACAAACACCTTTCATCCGCCCCCGTTGCCGCGTTATAGTCGCGTTCGTGACACTTTTGTGACAAACGCATCGCACGCGCCGATACCCCACACGGGCCGTTGCCTTCCATCCTGCGGCACGGCAGCCTGTGCGGCACCGCCGTGCATCACGCCCCGTCCACCCGCCCATTCGAGGAACCCACGACGTGAACGACACCCCCGATCGCCCCGACGACCTTCCCGCCGATCCCGACCGCCGCCGCGTGCTCGGCGGCCTTGCCGCGCTCGGTGCGGGTGTCGCGCTCAGCGGCTGCGAAACCACCGGCGCGCCGCGTTCCGCCGCCGACCTGCGCGTCGACGAGGCGTTGCGCCAGCGCGTGCGGCACATCGTCGTGATCTATGCGGAAAACCGCAGCTTCGCGAACCTGTACGGCGATTTCCCGGGCGTAAGCCATCCGCTGAGCGAGGTGCGGCCCGAGCACGCGCAGCAGCTCGATCGCGACGGCAAGACGCCGTTGCCCGTGCTGCCGAAGATCTGGGGCGGGCTCGTGCCGCAGGCGCAGGAAGTGGATGGCAAGCGCTACGCGATCGCCGAGCGCGACATCGACAAGCTGCCGAATGCGCCGTTCCGGATCGCGGACGCGCAGGGCAAGCCGCTACCGAACGGCGTGATCACGCGCGACCTGTGGCACCGCTTCTACCAGAACCAGATGCAGATCGCGGGCGGCCGCAACGACCAGTTCGCCGCGTGGGCCGATTCGGGCGGCCTCGTGATGGGCCATTACCGCAATTCGGCCGACACGCTGCGGCTGTGGAACCTCGCGCGGCAGTACACGCTGTGCGACAACTTCTTCATGGCGGCCTTCGGCGGTTCGTGGATGAACCACATGTTCCTGATCTCCGCGCAGCCGCCGCTGTATCCGGACGCGCACAAGCATCCGCACGCGGCGAAACTGCTGTCGAAGGTCGAAGGCGACGATCCGGCCGGCACGCGCCTGAAGCTCGCCGACGATTCGCCCGCGTCCGCGCTCGACGGCCCGCCGAAGTTCGCGGGCGACGGCCCGCTGACGCCGGACGGCTATGGCGTGAACACGATGGCGCCGCCGTACCAGCCGAGCTACGTGCCGCCGCCGGACCCGGGCAACGCCGCGTATGCGGACCCGGCCGACCATCGCGTGATGCCGCCGCAGGGCTATGCGACGATCGGCGACCGCCTGTCGGAAAAGAACATCGACTGGGCGTGGTACAGCGGCGCGTGGCAGTACGCGCTCGAGCATCGCGACACGGGCGCCGTGCCCGATTTCCAGTACCACCACCAGCCGTTCAACTATTTCGCGAACTACGCGCCCGGCACCGACGCGCGCAGCAAGCACCTGCGCGACGCCGGGCTCGGCGACGAGCCGTCGACCAACCACTTCATCGCCGACATCGACGCGGGCCGCCTGCCGGCCGTCACGTTCTACAAGCCGCAGGGCAACCTGAACATGCATGCGGGCTACGCGGACATCGAATCGGGCGACCGTCACATCGCGACGGTGATCGACCATATCCGGCGCGGTCCGCAATGGGACAACACCGTGATCGTGATGACACACGACGAGAACGGCGGCTGGTGGGATCACGTCGCGCCGCCGGTGGGCGACCGCTGGGGCCCTGGTTCGCGGATTCCGGCGCTCGTGATCTCGCCGTTCGCGAAGAAGGGTTTCGTCGATCACACGCTGTACGACACGAACTCGATCCTGCGCTTCATCAGCCGCGTGCACGGGCTCGCGCCGCTCGACGGCGTGGTCGCGCGCAACAAGGCGTTCGCCGCGCGCGGCGCGACGCCGCCGGGCGATCTCACGAACGCGCTCGACCTCGGCTGACGGCGGGCTGGTCTGGTTGGCCTGGTTGGCCGCTTAGCGGCTGAGCCGCTGGGCCGCTCAAGCACTTGGGCACTTCGGTGCCCGAAACGACGACGCCCCGGGCAATGCGATTGCCCGGGGCGTCGTTCATTTCCACCCGGCCAACGCTACGCGGCGTTGCGCAGCGCGTCGCACCCCGCCTGCGCGGCGTGACGGCCGGCCTGCCGGCCGAAAAACGTCGCGTCGGCCAGCGACAGCCCCGAGCTGTACCCGGCGCCCCAGCGCGGCAGCCCGCAGGTCGTGCGGCCGGCCGCATAGAGCCCCGGCACCGGCGCGCGCGCCGCGTCGACCACCTGCCCGGTCGGCAGCGTGTCGAGCCCGCCGAGCGTGAAGTGCGGATAGAACGCGTAGTCAATCCGGCAATCGAGCGCAACGAACGGCGGCTCGATCAGCGGCTGCAGCCATTTCTCCGCCTTGTGGAACAGCGGATCGGCGCCTTCGGCAGCATGGCGGTTGTAGACGTCGACAGTCGCCGTCAGCGTGCCGGCCGGCATCTCCAGGTCGCGTTCGACTTCCTCCCACGTTTCGCCGGCCGCCGCGATGCCGATCCGCGCAATCGCGGGCGGCTCGCGGTACGTCGCCTGGTCGACGAGCAGGTAGATGCGGTCGCCGGCCTGGTGGAACGCGTGATGGCCCGTGCGGCCGTGATAACCGTCCTCGTTGATGAAGCGCTGGCCGCGCGCGTTCACGAAGATTCCCCGGATCAGCGATTCGGGCGCGTAGAACGGCAGGCTGACGAAGCCCTGGTCCATGTGGATCGCCGCGCCGCCCGCGCTCTGGCCGAGCAGGATGCCCGAGCCGTCGTCGCCGGGGCTGCCGATCGGTTCATCCGAGCGCAGGAACTGCGGCGCATGCCGGCGCACCATGTCGCGATTCATCGCGAAACCGCCCGCGCACAGGATCACCGCGCGACGCGCACGCACGCATGCCGTCTGGCCGTACGCGCGCAGCACGACGCCGCGCACCGCGCCGTCGTCGTCGACGATCAAGGCGAGCGCGCGCGTGTCGTAACGCGTCGCGACGCCGAGCGCCGCCACGCGTTCGGCCAGCACCCGCATCAGCATCTGCCCGCCGCCCCAGCCCGGCCATTGCGGCGTGTGCCCGCGCGGGCACGGCTTCGCGGCCTCGCTGAACGGCCAGGCTTCCTCGCTGCCCGACCAGATCAGGCAATCGTCGGTCTCCGGTTCGACGATCCGCTCGGCAATGAACGTGTTCTTGTACGTGAGGCCCTGCGCGACGAGCCAGTCGTGGTGCGCCAGGCTTTCGTTCGCGTAGAGCCGCACCTTCGCCTCGTCGGCGTCGCGCCCGCCGGCCAGCATCAGGTAGCGGTACAGATCCTCGGTGTCGTCGGTAAAGCCGGCCTGCCGCTGTGCGGGCGTGCCGCCGCTGCCGCCGAGGTAGATCTCGCCGCCCGACAGCGCGCTCGTGCCGCCGTAGCTCGAGGCGCGCTCGACGATCAGCGTGTCGGCACCGGCACGCGCGGCTTCGATCGCCGCACAGGCGCCGGCCGCGCCGAAGCCGACGATCACGACATCGTGTTCGGCATCCCAGCGATGCACGTCGCGAATGTTCAGGGGGTGAGTCAGAGAATAGTCGGATGACATGAGGAATGGGTCAGCGTGTAGGAAACCTGAGGGAAACGATGGAAAGCGGTGGATGCGGCGAGGACCTGACAGGCGGCCCGTTGCCGATGTCGCCGCGATGCCGGGACGGGCGTGCGACGGTGCGTGTGCGCGACGCACGCGTCCCGCGCCCGGTTGAAGCCGCGATGCGCGTCAAATGGATCGGCCCGCGCGATGATTCCGACGTGGTCACGGCGAAGGGCATCGGTACGCCATCGCGCCGCCACGGCTTCCGGCCTGCGCGGTGCGCGGCCGCGCCGACGTCACATGCCGCGCAGCGCGGCGAAACCGAAGTGCGACGGATCGATCGGCACGCAGCCGGCCGGCAGCCCGTTCGCGTCGACCGAGCGGCATTGCAGGATGCCAGCCGCATACGGCGGCGACGGAACCTGATCGGCGCCGTATCGCGCCATCGCCATGGCAGCGAACGTGCCCATCGCCAGTACGCACAGCTTGCGAGTCGTCAGTCTCATGATCGTCGTCCCCTCCGGTTGTCCGCTGGTGCGGTTCGTGTCCAGCGTGCATCGCATGCGGCACCGGATGACTGCACGGTAGCCAGCGCCCGGCCGCCGGCCATCGTCCATTTCGACTAGGGGCAAACGCTGAGCCGCGGGCGCACGGCGTGTCGCATCGCAACATCGTGCGCGACGGCTTCGCACACGCGGAGGAGACGCGGCGCGTTGCGCGCCTGTCGCGGCCGGCGGCGCCAATCGTCAGACGCCTGTTGCACGCCGGTCGCTGCGCCGCACCAACCTTGCGCGATCGTGCGGCACGCGGCACCCGGCACCGGTGTTTTCCCCGACCCTCGCCCTGCTCCGTATGGATGATGAGTCGCCATCGGTCCGATGCGAACCTTCGCCTCGACGTCGCAATGCCGCCGCGTCCGCACTCGCGGCGCGGCCGACTCTTTCCGTTCTTCCACGGGAGCACTGCATGACCGATTCGAATCCCCGCCACGCGCTGTACGAACTGGCGTGCCGCTATGCGCAAGCCGTCGACCGGCGCGACTGGCCGCGACTCACCGCCCTCTTCACGCCCGATGCGCTGCTCGCCGGCCCCGGCTTCCGCTTCGACGACCGCGACGCGATCGTGACGGGCATGCGCGTGATCGAGCACTACGAAGCGACCCAGCATCACGTGCACAACCAGCTCGTGACGCTCGACGGCGGCGAGGCCGACGTCGAGACCTATGGCGTCGCCTGCCACGTCTACGTGCGCGACGGCGTGAAGCGCAAGCTCGACTGGGGGCTGCGCTATCGCGACCGCTGCGTGTTCGACGGCGGCACGTGGCGTTTCGCCGCGCGCACGCTGCACGTCGACTGGTCGCAAGACCTGCCGCTGGAGGGCTGAACGATGCGTACCGCTGCTCCCCTCGACGGCCGCACCGCAGTCGTCACGGGCGGCGCCGGCGGCATCGGCGCGGCCTGCGCGCACGCGCTCGTCGCCGACGGCGCGGCCGTCGTGCTGATGGGTCGCCGCCGCGACGCGCTCGAACGCACGCAACGGCAACTGACCGACGCGGTGCCCGGCAGCCGCGTCGCGATCCATGCGGGCGACGCCTGCGACGAAGGCGACCTGCAGGCCGCACTCGACTGCGCGTGGGCGCTCGACCGTCGCCTCGACATCGTCGTGCCGACGGTTGGCGGTGCGGGTTTCCGGCCGCTGCTGCTGCACGACGCCGACACCTTCCGCGCCGAAATCGACCTGAACCTGCACAGCGCATTCGCCGCGATCCGTCACGCCGCGCCGCGGCTCGCCGACAGCGGCGGCGGCGCGATCGTCTGCATCTCGTCGACGGCCGCGCAGATCAATTTCCGCTGGTTGTCCGCGTACTGCACCGCGAAGGCTGCGCTCGAAGCGCTCGTGCGCGGCGCGGCCGAGGAACTGGCCGGCGCGAAGATCCGCGTGAACGCGGTGCGCCCGGGCCTCACGCGCTCCGAAGCAACGGCGCCGATGTTCGACAACCGCGCGCTCGTCGATAGCTTTCTCGAGCAGATCCCGCTCGGCACGCTCGGCGAACCGGAAGCGATCGCGCATGCGGTGCGCTATCTCGCGGGCCCCGAGTCGGGCTGGGTGACCGGCCAGAGCTTCGCGGTCGACGGCGGCCACGAACTGCGCACCAACCCGCGCGTCGACGACACGATCGCGCAGATCTACGGCACGGCCGCGCTCGACGCGATCAGGGCCGGCCGCGCACCGGGCGCCGCATGAGCGCCCGCCCTCTTTCAACGTCAAGGGAATACGACCGACCATGAATCGAGTCGCAAACAAGGTCGCGCTGGTCACCGGTGCGGCAAGCGGCGTCGGCCGCGCGGATGCGCTGCTGCTCGCCGCCGAAGGCGCGCGTGTCGTGCTGACCGACATTGACGAGGACGCAGGCCGCGCGCTCGCACGCGAGATCGGCGACGCCGCACTGTTCGTCCGCCACGACATCGCCGACGAGGACGGCTGGCGACAGGCGATCGCATCGACGCTCGACCGCTTCGGCCGCCTCGACGTGCTCGTCAACAACGCGGCGATCTGCCCGGTCGGCTCGATCGAGGACACGAGCCTCGACACGTGGCGGCGCGTGATGCGCACCAACGCCGACGGCTATTTCCTCGGCTGCAAATATGCGATCGGCGCGATGAAGGGCAACGACACGCCGGGCTCGATCGTGATGATGTCGTCGGTCGCCGCGCTCGGCGGGCTGCCGATGATGTGCGCATACACCGGGTCGAAAGGCGCGGTGACGGCGCTCGCGCGCAGCGTCGCCGTGCATTGCAAGCGCAGCGGTTACCGCATCCGCTGCAACTCGATCCATCCGGACGGGATCTGGACGCCGATGACGCAGGCGCTGATGCCCGATCTCGATCCGGCCGCACTCGGCATCGGCAGCGATCCGATGGCACGCATGTGCGACCCGCGGGACGTCGCGAATCTCGTGCTGTTCCTCGCGTCCGACGAATCGCGTTTCGTGAACGGTGCGGAGCTGCGGATCGACAACGCGCAACTGGTGTCGTCGCTGTGACGCGACGCGCTGCCCTCCCGTTCAAAGGAGTTCATCGATGATTTCATTCAACGGCAAGACCGTGCTGGTCACCGGCGGCGGCGCGGGCATCGGCCGTGCGTGTGCGGAAGCGTTCGGCGCGGCCGGCGCGCGCGTCGCGGTCGCCGAGATCGACCCGGCCCGCGCGCAGGACGTGCGCCAGGCGCTCGAAGCGGCGGGCGTCGACGCGCTCGTCGGCACCGTGGACGTCACGCGTCGCGATCAGGTCGATGCATTCGCACGAACCGTCGACGCGCGCTTCGGCGGCCTCGACGTGCTCGTCAACAATGTGGGCGACTTCCTGCAGATCGCGAAACCGTTCGACGACTGCACCGACGACGACATCGCGCGGCTGTTCGACGCGAACCTGCGCCAGGTGTTCGTCGTCACGCGCGCGATGCTGCCGTTGCTGCGCAAGCGCGGCGCGGGCGGCTGCATCGTCGGCGTGTCGTCGATCGAAGGCTTTCGCGCCATTCCGAACTGCACCGTGTACGCGTCGTTCAAGGCCGCGCTGACCGGCTTCACGAAAAGCCTCGCGCTCGAACTCGGGCCGGCCGGCATTCGCGTGAACCAGATCGCCCCCGAAACCACCGAGACGCCGCAGGTGCCCGTCAGCGCGATGGTCGCGGCCGAGCATCGCGGGCACATCCCGCGCTGGATCCCGCTCGGGCGCTTCGGCGCGGCCGGCGATATCGCGGGTGCCGCGCTGTTCCTGGCGAGCCCGCTCGCCGCGTGGGTCACCGGCACGACGCTGCATGTCGACGGCGGCGCGCTCGCGGCGGCCGGCTGGTATCGCGACCCGAACGGCTTCTGGACCAACATGCCCGTCGTCACGGGCAACGGCTTGAATTTCTGAGCGGCACCGCCCGCCTGTTCATTTCACGCGGCACGAAAACGCCGCTACCGGAGACACCATGAAGATCCTGATCGTCGGCGGCACCGGCCTCATCGGCGGCCATGCCGCGCTGCACCTGCATGCGCAGGGCAACCCCGTCACGCTCGCCGCACGCAAGCCACCCGCCTCCGGCAGCGCACTCGCGCAGTTCGACGTATTGCTGCGCGACTACGTGGCCGGCAACTTCACGCGCGACGATCTCGCGCCGTTCGACGCGGTGGTGTTCGCGGCCGGCAACGACATTCGCCACCTGCCGCCCGGCACCGACGAAGCCGCGCACTGGGAGCGCGCGAACGTCGATGCGGTGCCGCGCTTCTTCGCGCTCGCGCGCGACGCGGGCGTGAAGCGCGCGGTGCTGGTCGGCAGCTTCTATCCGCAGGTCGCGCCGGCGCTCGTCGACACGGTGCCGTACGTGCGCTCGCGCCATCTCGCCGACGAACGTGTGCGCGCGCTCGCGACGCGGTCGTTCGCCGTCTGCAGCGTCAACGCGCCGTTCGTCGTCGGGTCGGTGCCGGGGCTGCGCAACGAGATGTTCGCTGCCTACACGGGCTATGCGCAAGGCCAGTTCGCGGGGCTGCCCGTGTTCGGGCCGGCCGGCGGCAGCAACTTCATCTCGACGCAATCGCTGTCGGAAGCGATCTGGGGCGCGCTGCAGCGCGGCGAAGCAGGCAAGGCCTACCTCGTCGGCGACGAGAACCTCAGCTTCGCCGACTACTTCGCGGCCTTCTTCCGCGCGGCGGGCAATCCGCGGGACGTCCCGTCGCTCGACCAGGAGCATCCGCTGTTGCCCGACATCGCGATCTACACGGGGCGCGGCAACGTCGTGTCGTACGAACCCGATCCCGCCGACAGCGCGCTGCTGCGCTACCGGCGAGGCGATGTGCAGCGTGCGGTCGATGAAGTCGTTGCGCATTGCCGCGCGCAGTAGGCAAACGACGCGTGTGCGGCGCGGATGCAAAAACGTCCCGCCGCCGGCAACGAATGCCGGCGGCGGGACGTCGGAACGACAACGTCGATGCGGGCCGTCAGGCGCCGATACGCTGCTCGATCTTCTTCATCGTGTCGGTCATTTCGGCCGGCAGGCGCAGCTTCAGCATGTCGAACAGCGCCGCATGCAGTTTCAGTTCCTCACGCCATTCGTCGGCGTTCATCGACGTCACCGCGTCGAACTGCTCGCGCGTGAAATCGAGGCCGTCCCAGTGCAGGTCCTCGTACGCCGGCGACACGCCGAACGCATGCTCACCGCCGCCCCCCGTGCCTTCGAGACGGTCGAGCATCCACTTCAGCACGCGCATGTTCTCGCCAAAGCCCGGCCACACGAACTTGCCGTTCGCATCCTTGCGGAACCAGTTCACGCAGTAGATCTTCGGCAGTTTCGCGCCGGCGCCTTCGAGCTGCTTGCCGAGCTTCAGCCAGTGCGCGAAATAATCGCTGACGTTGTAACCACAGAACGGCAGCATCGCGAACGGATCGCGGCGCACGATGCCCTGCTGGCCGACCGCCGCAGCGGTCGTCTCCGAGCCCATCGTCGCGGCCATGTACACACCTTCAACCCAGTCGCGCGCCTCGGTCACGAGCGGCACGGTCGTCGAACGGCGGCCGCCGAAGATGAACGCGTCGATCGGCACGCCGGCCGGGTTCTCCCAGTCGTCGTCGATCGACGGACACTGCGCGGCCGGCGCCGTGAAGCGCGAATTCGGATGCGCCGCCTTGCGGCCCGTCTCCTTGCCGATCTCCGGCGTCCACGGGTTGCCCTGCCAGTCGGTCAGCTTCGCGGGCGGCGTGTCGGTCAGCCCTTCCCACCACACGTCGCCGTCTTCCGTCAGCGCGACGTTCGTGAAGATCACGTTTTCCGTGAGCGTCGAGATTGCGTTCGGGTTGGTCTTCACGCCCGTGCCCGGCGCGACACCGAAGAAACCGGCTTCCGGGTTGATCGCATACAGCCGGCCGTCGCGGCCAGGCTTCAGCCACGCGATGTCGTCGCCGATCGTCGTGACCTTCCAGCCATCGAAGCCCTGCGGCGGAATCAGCATCGCGAAGTTCGTCTTGCCGCACGCGGACGGGAATGCGGCGGCGACGTGATACTTCTTGCCGGCCGGCGACGTCACGCCGAGGATCAGCATGTGTTCGGCGAGCCAGCCCTGGTCGCGCCCCATCGTCGATGCGATACGCAGCGCGAAACACTTCTTGCCGAGCAGCGCGTTGCCGCCGTAGCCCGAACCGAAACTCCAGATCTCGCGCGTCTCGGGAAAATGCACGATGTACTTGACCGGATTGCACGGCCACGGAACGTCCTGCTGGCCGGCTTCGAGCGGATGGCCGACGCTGTGCACGCACGGCACGAAATCGCCGTCCTCGCCCAGCACGTCGTACACCTCGCGGCCCATGCGCGTCATGATGCGCATGTTCACGGCGACGTACGGGCTGTCGGACAGCTCGACGCCGACGTGCGCGATCGGCGAGCCGAGCGGGCCCATCGAGAACGGCACGACGTACAGCGTGCGGCCGCGCATCGAGCCGCGGAACAGGCCGTTGAGCGTCTCGCGCATTTCGGCGGGCGCGATCCAGTTGTTGGTCGGGCCGACGTCGTCGCGCGATGCCGCGCAGATGAACGTGCGATCCTCGACGCGCGCGACGTCCGACGGATCGGATTGCGCGAGATACGAGTTCGGGCGCTTCGCCGGGTTCAGCCGCTTGAGCGTGCCCTGGTCGACCATCTCCTGGCACAGCGCGTCGTATTCTTCCTGCGAACCGTCACACCACACGACACGCTCGGGCTCCGTGAGCGCCGCGATGCGCGCCACCCAGTCGATCAGCTTGCGATGTTTGACGAAAGCCGGCGGAGCGATCAGCGGGCCGTGCGTCGCTTCGGCCAGATTGTTTTGCGACATGAGGGTGTCTCCAGATTATTGGGCGAGGATGGGGGATGCGGGGCGAGCCCGCGAGATGGGGGATGCGATTGGAGCGCAGGGTGCGGCGGCGCGCAGGACGGGACACGCGAGCGGAGCGCGTGTCGATGCCGCGATGCGTGCGAGAGAAGGTGACGTCTCGTTAGAAGGTGCGAACGCGAGTTTCGCCATGCAAGCAACCTGCCGTACAACTCCATGGCGACCAGCATACCATCGCCGTTATTTGGCAAACGTTGCGTTGCAACAAGAAACAATCATGTCGGCGATCCGGCACGCCGGTTGCCTGTGAATTATTTTTACAACGCCATTGCGCGCGTTTCAGGGGACGAAACGGCCATGACGGCCGTCCAACAAGGGTTTCGCGGAAGCGGCAAATCCGGCCCGCCGCGCCCGCGTTTAGCCAGCGAGCGCGCGGGCCGTGCGAATTCACGTTTTCGCTAGTCAGGCAAACCCTGAATTAGGTTGCGTACACAAACATCCGACGAGAACGTGCGGCAGGCCCACCCGCTCAAAACGGCGCGCCCGGCAATCCGGGGTAATACGCGCCTGCCGCCATCCCGCCGTCGACGGCCAGTTCGGCGCCGTTGCAGTACGACGCTTCGTCGCTCGCGAGGAACAGCGTCGCGCGCGCGATTTCGTCGGGCAGGCCGACGCGTTGCAGCGGCACGTTCGCATAGTGCTTGTTGATTTCCTCGAGCGGCGCGCCGGTCGGGTTCGACATCGCGGTGTTCACGCCGCCCGGATGAATCGAATTCACGCGCACGCCCTGATGGCCGAGTTAGAGCGCCGCGACCTTCGTCAGCCCGCGTACGCCCCACTTGCTCGACACGTACGCGGCCAGTGCGTTCGCGCCGCGCAGCCCGTCCACCGACGAGATGTTGACGATCGAACCGCGCTTCTGCGCGATCATGCGCGGCGCGATTGTCCGGATCCCGACGAACGTGCCGACGAGGTTGATCGACACCGCACGCTCGAAATCGCGTTTCGACAGCTCGGTGATGCCGCCGAACGTCAGCACGGCCGCATTGTTGACCAGCACGTCGATACGGCCGAACTGCTCGACCGTCGCTTCGGTCACGCGCACCCAGTTCGCTTCGTCGGCGACGTCGAGCCGCATGAAGCACGCCGCGTCGCCGAGCTCGCGCGCGAGCGCTTCGCCTTCCGCATCGAGCACGTCGCCGATCACGACGCGCGCGCCCTCCGCGACGAACAGCCGGCACGTCGCCGCGCCCATGCCACGCGCACCGCCCGTGACGATCGCTACCTTTCCTTCCAGTCGACCCATGTCGTCCTCTCTTCGATTCCGGTTTGCCGGCCGCCGCGCGCAGGCGTGCACGCACTTGCCGGATCATGATCGGCACGCGGCCGGTGCCGCGCGCCTCCGCCGTCAGCCGCCGCCGTCAGCCCCAGTACGCCTGCCCGCCGTCGAGCGGCAGCGTCGCGCCCGTCAGGTACGCCGCGTCGCGGCTCGCCAGAAACACGATCGCGCGGCCGATGTCCTGCTCGCAGTCGCCTACGCGGCCGAGCGGAATCGTGCGGAAAAACGCGGCGGCTTCCTGCGGGTTCGCCTCGACCCAGCCTTTCAGGCCCGGCGACAACGCGTGCGGTGCGACCGCATTCACGCGGATCCCGTCCACGCCCCACTCGCAGGCAGCCGCGCGCGTCAGCGCACGAATCGCCTCCTTGGTCGCCGCGTACGCGCCGTAGCCGGACGCATCCCAGCGCACCGCGGCCGACGAAGCGAAATTGACGATCACGCCGTCGCCCTTCAGATGCGGATGGCACGCGCGCATCATGCGCAGCGTCGCGATCGGCCCAGACTCGAGCCCCGCGAGGAAATCCGCATCGGTTACGTCGAGCAGGCGGCCGAGCGGCACGACCTGCGCGTTGTTGATCAGGATCTGCACGCCGCCGAAGCGTGCAACGACGCTGTCGACGCACGCCGCTATCTGCGCGGCGTCCATCACGTCGCACACGAACGGCTCGGCCACGCCGCCACGCGCGCGAATCGCCTCGCAGGTCGCGAGCAGCTTGTCGCGGGTACGACCGACCACCGCGACGTGCGCGCCTTCCGCCGCGAGCGCCAGCGCGACGCCCTGGCCGACGCCCTGCCCCGCGCCCGTCACGAGCGCGACCTTGCCTTTCAGGATGCCCATGTGCACTCCTTAAGCGACGATCGCCGGATGCGCCTGCACGGGCCCGCCGAGCAGTTCGCGGTACGACGGCGGCTGCTTGCCGTCGAGATCGGCGATGCCGTACCGCAACGCGGTTTCCGCGCCGACGAGCACCTGCCCCGACAACGCCATGCGCTGCGGATCGCCATGGATCGCGTGAATCACGCGGCCCGTGAATTCCGGGCTTTCCGCGACGAGCGAGAATTCCTTGTACAGATCCGGGTGTTCTTCCCACACGCGCGTCGTGCGCTCGGTGCGCAGCGGGCCCATCCAGATCGACACGGCCGCGACGTCGAACGGCTTCAGGTCGACGGCCATGTCCTTCGCGAACTTGTCGACACCGGATTTCTGCGCGCCGTAGGCCGCCCCGTGCATGTAACAGCTCGCGCCGAACGACGACGTGAACGCGATCAGCCCGCTGCGACGCTTCACCATCAGCGCCGCCGCGTGCCAGCTCGCGACATAGGCGGAGCGCAGCCCGACATCGAGGATGTTGACGAGGTCGAGCGACTTCTCCCAGAACGGGCCCGGCAGGATCAGTTGATCGTGCAGATAGGTCGCGTTGTTGACGAGAATGTCGAGCCGCCCGCTTTCACGTTCGACGCGCTCGAACAGCGCCTTCACCTGCGCGTCGTCCGCGTGGTCGCACGCCACCGCGATCCCGCGGCCGCCGAGCGCATCGATCTCGCGCGCGGTCTCGTGGATCGTGCCGGGCAGCGGCGCATCGCCTTCGTTCTGCGAGCGGCCCGTGACGTAGACGGTCATGCCGGCCGCGCCGAGCGCGCGCGCGATGCCCTTGCCCGCGCCGCGCGATGCGCCCGTCACGACGGCGACCGGCGCATCGTGGTTCTGTGTCATGTTCGATGTCTCCTGTGGAATGTGCGTCATGTGCAAGGCGCTGGCGTGCGTCAGGCGGCCGGCGGCTGCGCACCGGCGAACAGCACGCCCGGCGCATCGCCTTCGTAACGGGCCGACAGCGTCGACGTGACGACGCAGCGCGTGCCCGCGATCTTCCATTCGCCGTCGATCTTCCGGTATTCGTCGTCGTAGTACGCGCCGAGCTGCGTGAGCGTTCGCGCGTTCGTGTCGATCATCTGGTAGTGCAGGCCCCACGTGCCGCGCGCATGCACGTCGTCGAGCACGTCGATCTCGGGATTCACGCCGTGATGCATCTCGACGATGTGCGGATGGCAGCCGAGTTGCACGAATACGTCGACGAGCGCGTCGCGCGTGTCGAACGTGCCGATGCGGCCGTAGTCGATGTGCACGTGGCCGGGCGCGAAGCAGTCGCGCATCCCCTGCGGATCCTTGCGGTCGCAGCACGTGAAGTAGCGCGCCTTCAGCCGGCGGATCGCGTCGGCATCCTCGAGCCGGCGCACACGCGCTTCCAGCGATTCGATGAGGGTCATCCTGTCTCCTTGTTCGGTGCCGGAGCGGTTCGATGGCCGCGTCGATGCCACGTTACCGCCGCGCGATGCGTCGGCCATCACCCGTTCGGATGAAACCGGCGATTCGTCCTCGCAGCGCCGGGCGCATGCGTACGGCGCGTTCGTCCGAACAGACGATGTGATGCAGGCGGCTTCGTTCCTACCATCGAACGACACCACCACGAGACCCGGCGATGGACGACACGACCCGCACGCTCCACGAGTACGAGCAGATCCGACAGTTGAAGTACCGGTATTTCCGCGCGGTCGACACGCACGACTGGGCGCTGCTCGCGGATTGCCTGACCGAAGACTGCGAGGCCCGCCTGTACGGCAGCCGCTACGTGTACGACGGCCGCGACGCATTCGTGTCGAGCCTGCGCGAGCTGATCGGCAAGCCGACTTTCCTGACGATGCATCACGGCCATCACCCCGAGCTCACGCTGGTCTCGGCCGATCATGCGTGCGGCGTGTGGTTTCTCGAGGACCACGCGATCAATCTCGAGGACAACTACCTGCTGCACGGCACTGCGTTCTACGACGACCAGTACGTGAAACGCGACGGCGCGTGGCGCATTCACGCGACGCGCCACGAGCGCCTGTTCGAAACCGTCACGTCCCCGATTCCGCCGTCGTTCACGCTGACCGCGAACCGGTTCGCGCCGGACGCACATCCGTCGGCCGGATCGCCCGAAACCGCTTCCTGAACCCCGGCGGCAACGCCGCCGATCCCGTCATTCCCCTCTGGAGCCGGAGCAATGGAGAAAGTCATTTACGTGTTGTGGCGCGACGCGCAGGCTGCGCCCGATCAATGGAGCCGCACGGTGCGCGCGCCACTCGCCGACAAGCTGCTGTCGCTCGGTGCGCACGGCGTGCAGGTGAACGTCGCGGATGCGGACGTCGCGCCGGCCGCCGGCCTGAAGCAGACCAACACGCACCCGGGCATCGACGGGATCGTCGCGGTGTGGGTCGATAGCGCAAACGCGATGTTCCGCCAGCCGTTCGACGACGCGGTGCGTGCAATCGTCCCGCACATGGCTGCGTATCTCGTCACCGAATCGCAGCCGATTCCGAATACGCGCTTTCCGGCACGGCCGGGCGAGCGCACCACGGGCTTCTCGCAGCTCGCGTTCCTGAAGCGGCCGCCGCGTCTCACGCACGAAGCATGGCTCGACGTGTGGCACGGGCATCACACGCGCGTCGCGATCGATACGCAGGACAATTTCCTGTACGTGCAGAACGTCGTCATGCGCGCGCTCACGCATGCGGCGCCCGGTTATGACGCGATCGTCGAGGAATGCTTTCCCGCCGCGGCGATGACCGATCCGCATGCGTTTTTCGATGCGGTCGGCGATGACGAAAAATTCCAGCGCAATGTGGCCGAGATGATGGACAGCTGTGGACGCTTCATCGACTTCGACAAGATCGATGTGGTGCCGACGAGCCAGTATGTGGTGAAGGCAGTGCGGGGGTGAGTTCGGGGGATCGCATGGGGCGATCCTTGCCGGCGCCGGGAGTTGTCGTTCGAGATTGCCGCACCGGCTTTCCCGGCCCCTTCAGCTCACTCGAACTTGCGGAAATCCACGTATTCCTTGACGAACTTCCCCGTCGACAGGAGTGCGCTTTCGATGTCCGCGATAACGGATGAGTTGTCGATCGACGCCGTCACGAACAGTCCCCAGATATCGTTGTCAATTTCATAGTGGCCCCGGGCGTAGGCCCAATAGCTGAAGTAGCGGTCGTGAAACAATGCGACCACGGGTTCATCAACGCCGTACGGATGCGGAACCTCGACAGCGTGCAGCGCATCCTGCAAGATCGCGGCGATGCTCGGGAAATCCGCTGCACGATGATCATCGAGTATCTCGACCAGCAGATCACTGCCGTGAAATACCGGTCGAACACGGAATCGAATCAGGTTTGTCATGGCTCGTTTTCTGTTGTCGTGGCCCGGTATCGAACGACGGCTCGCAGCCGGTTACGAAAGCGGACATACCGAACGGGCATTGGTCGCGGCGATGACGGCACACTTGCCGACGCCGGTTTTCCGGTTACTCGAGCGCCTGCCGGATCGCCAAGGCGAGCCCGGCCGGATTATCCCAGGCCATCGAATGGCCCGCGTTTTCCACGATGCCGACGTTCACCCCTTCCGCGCGAAGACGTTCGGTGTCGACATCGGGCAGCGAGCGTGCTCCAAACAAAACGGTTCTCGGCATCTTCATCGAATAGAGCTGCTCGCGCCAGCTTGGATGACTGCCCTCGATGAGCGACACGGCACTTCGATGGACGGCGTACGGAGCACTGGCCGACATCGAAGCCGCCCAGATATCGCTGCCGCCGGCGGCGGATTCGGCGATCAGCGCGGCGTGCCCGCCTTGCACATATTCCGCCTCTGTCATCGCCGCGATTTTTCTGCTGAAAAAGCCGCCTCCAGGCTCCAGATTGGGCTCGCCCAGCACGAGATGCCGCACCCGCTCACCGAGCTGCATCGATGCGGCGATCGCCACTGCGCCCCCCATGCTGTGACCGAACAGGTTGAGCGACGACAGCGCCAGATGATCGGCGAGCGCCACGATCGTTCCGGCATGCTCTTGAATGGTGTAGGAAAAGTCCACGGGCCGATCGCTGAACCCGAATCCAGGCAGATCGACCAGCACCGCCCGATGCCCCGACAAAGCAGGCTGTGCCATGACGCCCGGATAATCGCAGGAGGACGCGCACCCCAATCCGTGAACGAAGAATGTCGGTATCCCTTGCCCGGGGAGATCGTGATACCGGATTCCCCATTGGCCGTTCCTTATGGCAAAAGTCTTCATGTTCGATTTCCAGCTTTCAATGTTCAACGGCCGTATCGGCCGTACCGCACCCTGACATCGCTGTCGTGCCTCGCGGATGCTTATATCAAATCGAGCGTACGCGTCGATACCCGAGAATCTACACTGACAGCCCCGCTTCCACGATATGGATCATGCATGGAATCGCCTGCCCCCTTCAGTGGTTCGAAGATTGCGCTCTTCAAGGACCGGGACATTCTCGTCTATCGACGTGACGACAAGCCCGACATCCCGTTTCCCGGCCTGTGGGACCTGCCGGGCGGAGGCAGGGAAGGTAACGAGACGCCCGAAGCGTGCGTGTTGCGTGAACTCCATGAGGAATTCGGATTGACGATACCGGGCAGCCGGATAGGTTGGTCCAGGGTCTATCCGTCGAGCCGGCCCGACCGCCTGCCACACTGGTTCTTCGCCGGTTGGCTGAGCGCTGCGGAAATCGCCGCGATCCGTTTCGGCAATGAAGGCCAGGAATGGACGCTGATGGATGTCGACGCGTATCTGCAGCTCACTGATGCGATCACGCATTTGCAGGCGCGCGTGACGGATTATCTGAATCGTTGACGGCGCACGATTGTCGGCGATTGACGTTTGTCCGTCGAATGTCGCGTGCTACGCCGACGCCTGATCGATGCGTTCGACTGAAGCTGGTTGAAGTGACCATGCCCGCATCCCGACAGCAGACGCTCGACGTCATTTGACCGGTGCCTGCTTCGATAAAGGCCGCCCTGACGGATCAACCGGATTCGACTGGAACTAGCGCCGATTCGCTGTCGCCGCATGCACGAACGCCGAAATTGCCGCCACCACGCCGTCCGCCAGCGGCAGATCCGGGTTCGAATAAGCGGCGAGGTTTTCCTGCAGCGCCGACGTGCGAACCGTCTTGAGCACATGATTGGCGTCGGCGATCAGCGCCATTTCGGCCTGCGGATTGGCGTGCTTCAGCAGTTCCGCGTCCTGTACGGCAACCTGGATATCCCGCGCCCCCTGCACGATGAGCACGGGCTTCATGTAACCGGCCAGCAGCGCTGCCGGATCGAGGATCAACTCGCTCATCAGGAAGCGCTGGATTTGCGGCCTGAACAACGGCATGAGTGCCGGGTCGATCCTGGCTGCGTCTACCCGTTCACCTGCCTCCAGGGATTCGAGGATCGTCATTGCATTGGCAAGAATCGGAGCATTTGCCGGGTTCGATTGCAGTTGTTGCCTCAACACGGGCCCTAGCGGGCGCCCTGCCGTCGATACCAGGATCAGGCCGCCGATGTCGTCCATTTGCCGGGCAGCCGACAACGCCACCCATCCGCCTTCGCTATGGCCCAACAGCCACACCCGGGAAGCGCCCGTCCGCGCGCGAATGGCGGTGACCCACGAACGGACGTCGGCCGCGTACTCGTCGATCGTGACGTCATCGACATCCGGTATCGCCGACGCGCTGCCGTACATGCCGCGCTTGTCGATTCGAACCGACGCGATTCCTTCATCGCGCAATCCCTCCGCAAGCAATCGATAGGTCGACGCCTGAACCCCGTTCGGCGCGTTACCGTTCCTGTCGGTCGGGCCCGAGCCCGGCACGATCAGCACCACCGGGGCATCGCCGGAACCCGGGGACAAAAGCGTGCCTTTCAACGGGCCGGCCGGGCCCGGTGCTTCGATTTCCGTCTGCATGGTTTGTAAAGGATCTCTCGAATGAAGGGCGAAAGCCATTGTGATGCTCGCGAACATCGCCGTCGCCATCGGCCCTGGCCGCGCATGAACCCTCGACGTCTTCCTGGGATGGCCACGACGTCCTGGCAACACCGCGATCAATTGCCAGCGACGGAAGCGGCTCGTTCAAGCCGTCGTACCTGGCCGACACCCGTCCGATGCAATTGACCGAGGCCGCCCCGCTCTTGCCCGTCAGTCACCCGTGAACCGGCGCGGCTGATACGTATTCCCGTTCCAGGTAAAACGCGCGGACTTGCCCGCCCCGGCCTTTCCCTTGGGACGCACAAGGAGGTCGTAGTGCCCGTTCGTCATGTGAGGACTGAACGACAGCACGTAATGCGTCTCCGTCGTATTTTCCGCATCACAGGAATCCCGCCGGGCATCGCCCGGCTTCCCGCGTTTTCCGTCGTTCTTCTCCTCACATTCCGCAGCCCCGTCCTTGTCATAGGTCGACCAGTCGGTAAGCGCGGAGAATACGGGCGTCACGCGGCCGTCGCGATAACGGTACAGGCTCAGTATCCCGGTCGAATCGCTATGCGCGGTCGACGTGTAGTTATTGCCGAAGAGCACGCCAAAGGCAGTTTCCTGCGCGCTGATCCGGTAGGGAATGACGTCCATGGCCAGGAATGCACTCCATAACATCGGTGACGTATCGACGCGCTCGCTCCGATCGCTCGCGAGCAGGCGGAACCCTTGCCCGTCGCGGGTCAGCACACCTGTCCACAACTCCGCGTCGACGGTTTCGGTCGGGCGCTGGACCAATGCGGCCACGACCCAAAGCGGCCCTGAAGCCGACGGCCCATGTGCCCATGGTGACAGCGCGACACCCTTGACACTGTCTGCCGGGGCCGGGTCCGTGCCCATCAGGGTGCGCAACGCAGCTTGTTGCTGCTCGTCGTCGGTCACGTTGCTCGACGCAAACGCGCAGTGCGCGACCAGCGCCAGGACGAGCGTCAGCACCGTTTGGATGGAAAAGTCGAGTTTCCTGCTTCTTCGGGCGCGTGAGTCTCGCCGCCCAAAGGATGAATCATCTCCGCGCGCTTCCTGCATGCCGATCGACATTGCCCGTGTTCTCCTCGTAGATCCTGTTTCCAGCCAGTTGCGAGCAAGTTTCGTCGCGTCAATGTCTCTGCGCCTGACTCGACGGGCTTCGACCGCTCGAGCCGATGCCGGAGACGTCGAACCGCATCGCAGCGATTCAATTCATGGCGCCTTGGCCAAAGCCAGAACGGCCATCACCGCATCGTCCTCGATTCCCTTGATATCCGACGGGAACCGGTTTCTTTGCGGTATCAACACGATGAGCCCCTCGATCTGCGCGGTAACCAGCGCGGCTCGCCTCGCGAGCGCAGCTTGCGACAGCGCCGGGTTCACGGCCTCGATGAATCCGGCGATCACGCGCCGTTGAAACCCGTATCCCTCTTCGAGCATTTTCCGCGCGAACTCCTGAGTCTGCGCCAGTGCCCAGAAGTTCACGAACAGGCTTTGCGTCCGGGGCTGCTTGCCGTCCTCGAGCAACAACCTGACCACTTTCTCCAGGCGGCCCTCGGCTGTCAGCGACGTGTCCGCGCTGACACTGTCGTACGTATTGGCGTAGGCCTCCATCGTCGCGGAAAATCGGTTTCATCGACGACGAACGCATCATCTACTCGGGTGGATGTTTCGGTCACGGCGTCGCCCTGACGCACCTCAACGGCCGGACGATCGCGGACATGCTGAGCGGGAAGCAAACGGCCTTGACGGACTTCTGGATCGTGAACCGCAAATCGATGTCGATGAAAAGCGACACGCTGTCGTTCCTGTTCGGCAGGGCGGCCCGTCAAGCGCTGAAGACCTGGGACCGATGGGAGGAGCGAGGATTGACGAAGTAATGGCGGGGGATCCGCGCGTTCCCGTCCTGGCCGGCGGCATGACGCTGGCGCCGGAACCCCGTCGCGATTCCCGTCGCACGAAATCCTCGTTCTTCGACGGGCCGCGCGCCGGAAATTCCCCGACGCTCATCAACATTGCGCAACGCCACTGTTTGTCGATCCCCTTCCCACCCGTAGCGCCCTCCACGCCTCGCCCGCACGCATCTTTGCCACGCGCATGACAAAACGTCTATAATTGGACAATCCATCGACTGGCACGCTGAAGCATTCGCCCCCTGGCGCGCCTCGATTCCCCGGCCCCGCCTGCCCGGAGCGACATGAGCGACTACCCCGTTTTCGACACGCTTTGCGATCTGCTGAACACGTCCGGCGCACGATTCCGCGTGCTGGAACATCCGGCCGAAGGAAAATGCGACGCGATCGCCGCGCTGCGCGGCACACGCCCCGAACAGGGCGCGAAGGCAATGCTGTGCACGTTCAAGGACGGCGGCGACTCCACTGCGCTCGCGGTGATTCCCGGCCACCTGAAGATCGATTTCCGCAAGGTCGCCGATGCGGTCGGCCGTCGCAAGGCGACACTCGCATCGCCCGATCTCGCGGCCGCCGTCACGCGCTGCGTGATGGGCGCCGTGCCGCCGTTCGTGTTCGACGCCGGCGTGACGCTCGTCGTCGATCCCGCACTGGTCGAACACAACACCGAGATTGCATTCAACGCGGGCCGCCTCGACCGCTCCGTCGTACTCGACGCGGCCGACTACGTGCGGATCGCGCAGCCGCTGCTCGCCGACATCACGCGGCCGCAAGCGGCGGACGGCGAGTAACTCGCCCGCCGCCCGCAGCCCGCCGCCCGTTTCCCGACGCCGTCGCATCGATCCGAACCCCGAACGCGAAACCACCATGACCCCCCCCCGGAACAAGGCGCCGTCCGAGCAGGCATCGCTGATCGAACAGGTGCAGCGCATTGCCGAAGGGCTCGGCGCGATGTTCGCGCCGTTCACCGAGGTCGTGGTTCACGACCTGCGCACGCCGAAGCACGCGATTCTCGCGATCCACAACAACCTGTCGGGACGCGCAGTCGGCGATCCCGCGACCGAGCTCGGCCTCGCCCGCATCGCGGACGACGATTTCCCGCAAGTGCTCGCGAACTACCCGAACCGCTTCGCCGACGGCCGCACCGCGAAAAGCACGTCGATCGGCATCAAGGATTCGACCGGCCGCTACGTGGCCGCGCTGTGCCTGAACGCCGACACCACGCTGTTCCGCGGCTTCCAGGGCATGCTGAACCAGTTCTGCAGCACGGACGGCGAAGCCGTCGCCGAAACGCTCGACCCGGCCGGCGCGGACGCGATCCGGCAACGCATCGACGCATTCGCGATGCGCCTCGCGACGACGCCGCGCGAACTGAAGACCGACCAGCGCCGCGAGCTGATGCAGGCGCTGAAGGCCGACGGTTTCCTCGAAGTGCGTCGCGCGATGGAAATCGTGTCGCAGCATCTCGGCGTCTCGCGCGCGACCGTCTACAACGATGCGAAATGATTCCGGATTCCGGCGCGCCGTGCGCGCGGCGTCCCTGTTGACTGACCTTTCCGACCCCAAACGACCATGAACGCTCCGACTCTCCCCACGTACGACGACGTTGCCGCCGCCGCGGCCCGGCTCGAAGGCCATGCGCACCGCACGCCGGTGATGACGTCGCGGACGATCGACGAAGCGCTCGGCGCGCAGGTGTTCTTCAAGTGCGAGAACCTGCAGCGCATGGGCGCGTTCAAGTTCCGCGGCGCGTTCAACGCGCTGTCGCGCTTCGACGCGGAGCAGCGCCGCAACGGCGTCGTCGCGTTCTCGTCCGGCAACCATGCGCAGGCGATCGCGCTGTCGGCGCGCATCCTCGGCATTCCCGCGACGATCGTGATGCCGCAGGACGCGCCGGCCGCGAAGATCGCCGCGACGCGCGGCTACGGCGGCAAGGTCGTGACCTACAACCGCTACACCGAGGATCGCGAGCAGATCGGGCGCGATCTCGCGGCGCGGCACGGGCTCACGCTGATCCCGCCCTACGACCACCCGGACGTGATCGCCGGCCAGGGCACGGCGGCCAAGGAACTGTTCGACGAAGTCGGCCCGCTCGATGCGGTATTCACGCCGCTCGGCGGCGGCGGGTTGCTGTCGGGTACCGCGCTCGCCACGCGCGCGCTGTCGCCGCACGCAACGCTGTACGGCGTCGAGCCGGAAGCCGGCAACGACGGCCAGCAATCGTTCCGCTCCGGCGCGATCGTGCATATCGACACGCCGCGCACGATCGCCGACGGCGCGCAGACGCAGCACCTCGGCAACCTGACGTTCCCGATCATCCGCCGCGACGTCGACGACATCCTCACCGCGACGGACGCAGAACTGGTCGACTGCATGCGCTTCTTCGCCACGCGTATGAAGATTGTGGTCGAGCCGACCGGCTGCCTGTCGTTCGCCGCCGTGCGACGGATGAAGGATGCGCTGCAGGGCAAGCGCGTCGGCGTGGTGATCAGCGGCGGCAACGTCGATCTCGAGAACTTCTGCACGCTGGTGTCGGCGTCGGCCTGACCATCGCGGCGCGCATGACCATTCCGTCATCCGCGCCGCATCCCGCCGCATCACGCCTTCACGCCGCGTTAAGTTTCGCGCCCTAGACTGATTACGTTGTCCCGCAATCCGTCGCGCAGTCAGTCGTGAAGGAGCCACCATGAAAACGCACGCGATCGTCGCCGCCGCCCTGGCGGCCGCTTCCCTTTCGGCGTTCGCTCAACCGGGCGTGACGTCATCCGGTTTTCCCGCCGCGTCGCCGCACGACGCCATCGCGCAAGCGACGCACCGCTCGCCCGCCGCGTTGCCGCACGCCGGCTTCGTGCTCGCGAAGATCGACCAGAACAATACGCCCCCCGATCGCGGCGGCGACCCGAGCGGCCGCACGCATTCCGGCACGCACATGTGACGGCCCGCGCCGGGCGCCGCTGCCGCCCGGCCCTCAGAACGACGGCAACGACGGATCGCGCGCGGCCAGAATGTCGTCGGTGCGCCGCTGCAGCGCGCCGTCGATCGTCTCCGGTTGCGGAATCAGCCAGTAGCGCCCGGCACGGATGCCGTCGAACACCCGCTCGGCGAACGCGTCGGGCGTGAGCCCGTGCGCGTTCAGCATCGAGCGCATCGTGTCGACGAAGCCACGCACTTCGGGCCGGTCGTGCACCGCGCCGAACGGGTCGTTGAAGATGCCCGATTGCACGGGGCCGGGCGCAAGCAACGACACGCCGACCGGCGCACCGAGCATCTTCAGTTCTCCGTACAGCGATTCGGTCAGCGCGACCACCGCGAATTTCGTCGCCGAATAAGGCGACATCAGCGGGCTCGGCAGGAACCCGCCCACCGATGCGGTATTCACGATGCGCGCCGGCACGTTGCGTTCGAGCATCCGCGGCACGAAGCTGCGGATTCCGTTCAGCACGCCGTGCACGTTGATCGCGAAGCTGCGCTCGAAGCGCTCCGGCGTGATTTCCCAGCTGAAGCCGGTCGCCATCACGCCCGCGTTGTTGAACAGCAGGTCGACCCCGCCGAAGCGCTGCCACGCGGCTTCCGCCAGCGCATCGACAGCTTCCGGCCGGCTGACGTCGGTCGGCACGCACAGCACGTCGGTGTCGAGCGTCGCGGCGAATGCGTCGAGCTTCACCGGGTCGAGATCGGCCAGCACGACGCGCATGCCGAGCCCGGCAGCATGGCGTGCAAGCCCGCTGCCGATGCCGCTGGCCGCGCCGGTGATCACGGCGGTGCCGCCGTCGAAGCGAATCGGGTTCGTCATGTCGATCAGAGTCCTGTGGGGTCGATGTGGGGATGCGCATACGCGGGAATCACCGGCGGCGGCAGCACCGTGCGGCCGTCGAGCGAATGCACCGCGAGCTGCTGCGCGAGCGGGAAATGCAGGCTGTGCGTGACGAGGCCGGTGCGTTCGCGCGCCGGCAGGCTGCACAGCGCGAGCGCGGTTTCCGCGAGATACGCGACATCCTCGGTCGGATAGCCTTCGGGGATGTAGCGCGCGGCGCCCGGCGTGCGGATCGCCGTGCTCGGCGCGACGAGATTCACCGCGATGCCGTCGGCTTCGAGTTCGGCCGCGAGCCCCTGCGTGAAGCGCGACAGCGCCGCCTTCGCCGCCGCGTAGACGGTCGCACCGCCCGCACGCGAGAAATCGTCGAACGGGCGCAGCGGCGGCAGCGCCGTCACCGAGCCGACGTTCACGATCCAGCCGGCGCCGCGCGCACGCATCAGCGGGATCGCGGCCTGCGCCAGCGCGAACGGAATCCGCAGATAGTGTTCGATCGTCGTGTCGAACATCGTCATCGGCATCGCGTCGACGCACGCATAGTCGGCCACGCCCGCGTTGTTGACGAGGATGTCGAGGCCGCCGGCCGCCTGCGCCGCGCGTCCGACGAGCGCGTCGCGCTCGGCCGCGTTCGACAGGTCGGCCGCGAGCGCGAGCGCGCGACCGCCCGCCTGCTCGATCAGCGCGACCGTTTCGGCGAGCGTGCCGGCGGTCGTGGCCGATCGCGCGAGGCTGCGCGCCGTCACGACGACGATCGCGCCTTCGGATGCCAGGCGCTGTGCGATCGCACGGCCAATGCCGCGGCTTGCGCCGGTCACGAGCGCGCACTTGCCGGCCAGCACGCCGGTTCGGGTATCGGTCATCGTTGTCTCCTGTGATGGACGTGCGGGCCGCTCAACCGGCGATATCCGCAACATGAAGCACCAGCTTCGTTTTCGCCTCGCCCGTTTGAACGAGATCGAGGGCATGGGCCGCCTGTTCGAGCGGAAATCGGTCGAAGCGCGGCACGCGCAGTGCGCGCCGCTCGAGTTGCGTCGCGATCCGGCCGAGCGTGGCGCCGCTCGGCATCCGGCTGTAGGTCATCGCGGTGCGCAGGCCGCGCCGGGCGGCTTCGGCGGCCGTCGCGGCCAGCCGCTGCGCATCGCCCGGTGCGAGCGTCATGATGTTCACCAGCGTGCCGCCCGGTGCCAGCAGGTCGAGCGCGTCGGGCAGCGTGTCGCCGCCGACCGCGTCGAGCACGAGGTCGGCCCCGCCGGGCGCCCATGTGCGCAGCGCCGCCGCGATGTCCTGCGCGCGATAGTCGATGCTTGCCGCGGCGCCCAGCGATTCGACCGTCTCGCGGTTGCGCGCGGAACACGTCGCCGCGACCCGCGCGCCGGCCTGCACCGCGAGCTGGATCGCGAACGTGCCGACCGCGCCCGCGCCGCCGTGCACCAGCACGGTCTGTCCGGCCTTCAGGCCGCCGTCGTCGAACAGGCCGGCCCACGCGGCAAGCGCCGGGGTCGGCACCGTGGCGGCTTCCGCGAGGCTCACCGCGTCGGGCACGCGCACGACCGAGTCGTGGCGCACCGCCACGTATTCCGCATACGCGCCCCAGCGCCCCGCGCCGACGTCGGTTTGCGCGAACACCCGCATGCCGGGCGCGAAACCGTCGACGCCGTCGCCGACCGCTTCGACCACGCCCGCCGCGTCGAAGCCGATCACGAACGGAAACGTGTACTGCATGAATGCGCCGAGGTAGCCTTCACGGCATTTCCAGTCGGCGGGATTGACGCCCGCAAAGGCAACGCGGATCAGCACGTCGCCGGGGCACGGCGTCGGTGCCGGCACGTCGGCCATCCGCAAGACGTCGGAATGACCGGCGCGATCGATCAACAGGGCTCGCATCTTCGTGTCTCCAGGGGTGGTGTCAGCTTGGCGGGCGCGCCGCGTCACGCCGCCGTCTCGGCCAGCAGGCTCGACGCGAGCGGACAGAACGCATGCGAGATCGCATCGACCGTCCAGTCGGGGCTTTCGGCATCGAACCGGCGGTCGACCCAGCCCCAGTGATACGGATGCATCAGGTATTCGCCGAGCAGATCGCCGACGCGCGCGAATTCCTGCTGCCACACGTGTGTCCACGCGCCCGGGGTCGCGATCCGGCTCAGGCGCCAGTTGCGGATGCCGGGCATGTACGCGGGCATGCGCAGCAGTTCGCGTTCGAGCGCTGCGACCTGCGCGGCGCCGGCCTGCGGCCGCGCGCGCAACATCAGCGTGCGCCACACGCCGTCGCGCAGCGCGGGTTCGCGCAGGCCGCCGCCGATCGCGCGGCACACGGCGCCGTCGATGCGTACGATGCCAGGCAGTTGCGCGAGCGCGGCGAAATCCGCCGTGCCGTCGGCCGCGCCGTTGGCTGTGCAGTTGGCTACCGAATCGTCGCGCAGCACGTCGAGCGTGTAGTCGCCCGCGCCCCAACTGCCGTCCTGGTTGCGCGCCAGCGCCACGCGTTTCGCCCCGGCCAGCGCGTGTGCCGCTTCGTGCAACGCGCGTTCGATGCCACCGGCGTCGCGATCCGCCGACACGAACACCTGTGCCGTGTCATGCCGCATGATCGACCTCCGTCAGCGCGGGCAGCGGCGCATCGGCGTCCGTCATCACATGGCGGCGGCGCACGTCGCACAGCGCGTCGACCGCCATCCAGAAACCAGCCACGCCGGCATCCGTCAGCGCGCGCATCCGGTAGTAGGCCGGCGCATCGGCCACGTGCCAGGTCAGCCACAGCGTGCTCGGCTGCCCCGGCACCGCAACGGGCGGCGACACCCAGTGGCCGGCCGCCGTCAGCCCGCGTGCCGCGTGGCCCGGCAGGTAGCGGTCGCGTAGCAGCGCAAGCACGTCGGGAATGCGCTCGGGCGCGAGCGTGATTTCGTCTACGATCTGGATCATTCGCGTGTCGTCCGTGGTCGTTCGTGACAGGGATCGGCGGCCGGCCTACGCCGTTCCGGCGAGGCCGCGGGCGGCCGGCGTGGATAGCATTCTTGCGTGGCGGCGATGAGCGGGCCCCTACCGGCCCGCTCACCGGCCCCTGTCGCAACGATCAGATCGGGAAACTCATGAAACAGCGCGCCATGCCGGCCCGCGGCCGCGTCCTGCCGGGCCTCGGCGCGCGCCTGCTGAGCGAACTCACGCGCAGCGGCGCGCCGCCGGCCGACCGCGATGCGCAGCCACCTCGACCGGCGGCGACACCGGGCGATTTCGTCGCGCTGTACCGCGACGCGATCGAGCGGCTCGAGGCGCGGGTCGCGCGCGGCGACGGTCACCCGCCGATGCGCAAGCGCGAAGTCGACCTGATGTGCCGCTGCCTGCTGAGTTGCGCGACGCTCGCCGACGCGATCCGCTGTGCGGCCGAGTTCTGCGAAATGCTGCAGCCGCGCGCCGGTCACCTGACGCTTGCGGTGCGCGACGGGCGTGCGCTGTTCCGGATGGATTCGCTGCGGCGTACGCGCAGCCCGGCCGCGTGCCTGGTCGACCTGACCGGGCTGTTCTGCTACCTGCAGTTGTTCGGCTGGCTGATCGGGCAGCCGTTGCGGCCGACCGACGTGTGGCTCGGCCATCCGCGCCGCGACGACGCGATGCCACTGCTCGGACTGTTCAATGCGCCGGTTGAAGTGGGCCGCAAGACCTACGGTTTCGCGTTCGATGCGGCGCGGCTCGCGTGCCGCGTGATCCGGCAGCCGGCCGAGCTCGACGCGTTTCTCGTCGATTTTCCGTTTCGCCTGATCGATGCGGCACCGGCCGTCGTGTCGTGGACGCAGCAGGTGCGCGGTTTCCTCGATGCGGCGCTCGCGCACGAACAGGCGTTGCCGGCGCTCGCCGAACTGGCCGCGTGGCTCGGCGTCAGCGAGGCGACGTTGCGGCGGCGGCTGGCGGCCGAGCACACCGGTTATCACGCGCTGAAGGAGCAGTGTCTCGCCGAAGCCGCGCAACGCTGCCTGCGCGAATCGGACTGGCCGGTCGCGCGGGTCGCCGCGCATCTCGGGTTCGGCGGCGAGGAGGCGTTTCGCCGCGCGTTCGTCCGGTGGACGGGGGTCGCGCCGAGCCGGTTCAGGCGCGATCGCACGGCTTCGAACCGCCCCGTTTCATCAGACATGAAACGCGGCACCGACGCCTGAAAGAAAGGATTTCGAAAGGTCTTGCCCGGCAATGACGTTTTTTCGCATCCCTGCGTCGCCGGATATTTGACGCGGCGGCGCGCACGCCATTACCCTTGCGCGCTGATGGTGCCCGGAGACGGGATCAAAAGGGAACGCAGGAGAGGCCATGCCTCGAATCTGCGGCTGCCCCCGCAACTGTGAGCGGTGAATTCGTGCCACTGCGTGCCACTGGGAAACCGGGAAGGCCCGCACGAATGACGACCCGCGAGCCAGGAGACCTGCCATCGACCCGAGGTCCAGGCAGCCGCACCGGGCGGGGTGTCCCGGCGCGCCAGGCACCGCCGTTGGCGGTCGCCCGCTGCATGGACGGCCCGACCTCAGGATCCGCCCGATGTCCATTGTTACCGCATCCGCTTCCGCACCGGAAGCGCCGCGCCGGCACGCCGCCGGCCTGCACGGCCCGCCCGCACGCGCGTGCCGTCCCCTATCGACGGCATCCGCCGGCATGCGCCGCGCCGACGCCCGCGACACCGGCCTGCCCGGCCCGGTCGCGCGATAACCCGATCACCGATAACAAGACCGGTGCTGCGCGCCGCCCGTTCACGATCGACGCCAGCGCAGCCCGACGACAACGACAGCCTCATGAAGATTCGACACCTCCTTGCCACGTCCGCCGCGACCGCGCTCCTCTCGCCCCTCGCCCACGCCGCCGGCGACACCGCGGTTTCGCAACCGGCCCCGGCCGCCGAAGGCACCGACCTGCCGACGATCAACGTGACCGACACGCGGCGCCTGCCCGAGTCGTTCGACCAGCGTTATGCGACGACCCAGGTGCTCACGCGCACCGATCTCGACCGGCTGTCGCCGAGCGACCCGAGCATCACGCAGGCGCTTGCGACGCTGCCCGGCGTGACCGTCTCGCAGAACGGCGGCCCCGGTTCGTCCGCGTCGGTCAGCATCCGCGGCTCGTCGGCCAACCAGGTCGCCGTGTTCATCGACGGCATCCGGATCGGCTCGCCGACCACCGGCATCGCGCCGTGGGCCGACTTGCCGACCGAAGCGTTCGAACGCGTGGAAGTGATTTCGGGGCCGGCTGCCGCGTCGTTCGGCGCCAATGCGATGGGCGGCGTCGTGCAGCTCTTCACGCGCCGCGCCGCCAACCAGCCGAACCAGACGACCGTGTCGTTCGGCGGCGGGTCGAACAAGACGTTCGACACGCAGCTCCGCACGTCGGGCACGGTGCCGTCGACCGGGCCGCTCGCCGCGCTCGGCGGGCTCACCTACTCGCTCGGCCTGCGCTCGTACAACACGGCCGGCATCGACTCGACGCGGCCCGTGCTGCCGTACCATGAGGCCGGCCGCAACCCGTACCACGCGCAGGATCTCGATGCGCGCCTCGGCTACGCGCGCGACAACTGGTCGATCTCGACGTTCGCGCTGTATCACCGGTCCGATCTGTCCTACGACAACAGCGGTTATGCGAACCGCCAGCTCGATCATCAGCTGACGACCGGTATCGCGTTCCATCTCGACATCACACCCGACACGCAGTTCGACCAGTCGTTCGGTTATGCGAACGATCGCCAGTTCCTCTACGCGAGCGATCCGGCCATCCCGACCGACCAGATCAATTCGCAGCGCATCAGCACGTCGACGTCGTTGACGCATCAGGAACGCGGGTTCCACCTGTTCGGGCTGCCGCTGTCGGGCGAGACCAAGCTCGCGTACGACTTCACGCGCGAGCAGGCGTTCCTGCCGGTCGATATTCCGGACGGCATACCGACGCGCAACGATTCCGCGTTCTCGCTGCATCAGTCGGCGACGCTCGGCAGCGTGACGATGTTCCTCGCGGGGCGCCATGAAATCATCGCCGGGCAGTCGGTGAATACGGGTAACGCGGCGCTGTCGTGGGCGATCACGCCGGTGTATACGGCGCGCGTGTCGTACGGCAATGCGTTCAAGCTGCCGACGTTCAACGACCTGTACTACCCCGGCTACGGCAATCCGGGGCTCAGCCCGGAACGCAACACGTCGGTCGAGGCCGCGGTCGATGCGAACACGTCGTACGGTACGTTCACGGCCGCGATCTACGACACGCGGGTCACCAACCTGATCGCGTACAACCCGGCGACGTTCTCGCCGATGAACATCGGTCGCGCGCATATTCGCGGCATCGACCTGTCGTACAAGGGGACGATCGGCCGCTCGACGCCGGTGAGCGTCGCGGTCGGGATCCTGAATCCGCAGGACGAGACCAACGACTCCTGGCTCAGCCGCCGTCCGCGCCAGACGGTCAGCGTCAACATCGATCACACGTGGGATGAACTCCACCTGCATGCGTTGAGCACGGGGGCGTCGCTGCTTTATGGCGGCACGACGTTCGACGATCCGGCCAACTCGACCTATCTGCCGTCGTACCTGACGGTGGGCCTGCGCGCGTCGTACCGGATCAATTCGCACCTGACGGTGTCGGCGACGGTGTCGAACCTGTTCGACCGGCAGTACATGACCGCGTATGGATACAACACGCTTGGACGGACGGCGTTCGGGAAGGTAAGTTACACGTTCTGACGGGTGAATGAGGAGGCCTTGGCGCGGTGGGCGGCGAGGTCTCCCGTCGGGAAGCGGTGTTCGATGCTTCCGTCACCGGGTATGGAAAACGGTATTCCGACTCAAACCGGTCGACGCGCTGGTGACTGCGGATCTGCCGGTCTTTCGGTCGCGCCACGGGCGTCAATGTCCGTATCAACACTGTTAGACTGCGGACGCCTTCCCCGTAGATGTACTCACCATTCAGGACATCGACATGACCGAATGCACGCTCACGTTTGCCAGTCAGATCGAATGGGAAAGCTGGTTAGGGGAAAACGGCAGCACGTCAACCGGCGCATGGCTGCGTCTCGCGAAAAAAGGCACCGGGCAGCGAACCGTCACCTACGAACAGGCGCTGGAAAGCGCCCTCTGCCACGGCTGGATCGATGGTCAAAAGCGGGCCGGGAACGACCAATACTGGTTGCAACGCTTCACCCCACGCTCCGCAAAAAGCCTGTGGTCGCAACTCAACAAGGACCGGGCTGAAGCACTGATCGCCGCAGGCAGAATGCGCCCGCCCGGCATGAGCGAAATCGAGAAAGCCCGGAAGGACGGCCGCTGGAACGCTGCTTATACGTCGGCCAGCAACTCGACCGTGCCGGACGACCTGCAGGCGGCCTTGGACGCCAATCCCGGCGCCAGGAAATTCTTCGCAACCCTGAACAGCCGTAACCGCTATGCGATCCTGTATCGCATACAGAATGCCAAAAAGCCCGAAACAAGGGCGCGCAAAATCGGGGAGTTCATCGACATGCTGCTGCGTGGCGAAACCTTCCATCCATGAATTTTTCGCCGACGGATATTTTCCCGAACGTCGGGTATATGACCCATGACGGCCGCTTCGGCTCGGCATCCGTCATCACACACTCGTTCCATTCTTCGGACTATGATGATCCGGCCGACAGCCACGGGGCTGCCGGCCCACGCTTCCTCGATGCATTTCACGTAACGCAACGCGCATTCCCGAGCGCAGCGACCGGGGTGAATCATGGATCAATACGAAGACTTCATCGTGCGCACCATGTCGGCCGACGAGGTGGCCATGTCGATCGAATGGGCGGCGGCGGAAGGCTGGAACCCCGGCCTGCATGATCCGTCCTGTTTCAGGGAAGCGGATCCGGCCGGGTTCTTCGTCGGCGTCTGGCGCGGCGAGCCCGTCGCGTGCCTCGCCGCCGTCGCCTACGACGAACGCTTTGGTTTCATCGGCCTCTACATCGTGAAACCCGGGTTTCGCGGCAAGGGCTTCGGCATCCGAATCTGGCAGCACGGCATGCGTTACCTCGCCGATCGCAACATCGGGCTCGATGGTGTCGTGGCCCAGCAGGCGAACTACCGGAAGTCCGGATTCGCGCTCGCGTACCGCAACATCCGCTATCAGGGGCGCGTGGACGGCATCGGGTGCGCGCATGTGACCGCCGCGGCCGACGTGCCGTTCGAGCAGTTGCTCGCCTACGACCGCCAGTGCTTTCCAGCGGCACGCGAGCGTTTCGTCTCCGCGTGGATCGCGCAGCCGGATGCCGTGGCGCTCGTGACCGTCGACGCCGGCCGTATCGCCGGATACGGTGTCGTGCGCCGCTGCAAGGCGGGCTGCAAGGTCGGCCCGCTGTTCGCCGACGACGCTGGCGTTGCCACCGGGCTGTTTCGCGCGCTGGCCGCGCGCATGCCCGGCGAGGTCATCGTGCTCGACGTGCCGGAAACGAACCCCGCAGCCGTCGCGCTGGCGGAACGGCACGGCATGACGAGCGTCTTCGAAACCGCGCGGATGTACACGAAAGACGCGCCGACGATTGCAATCGAGCGCGTGTTCGGGGTGACGTCGTTCGAGCTGGGGTAATCGTCACGAACAGGGCGGACGCCCAAGTCGCTATGCGATGCAACGTCAGCAAGCGTGGCTGGGTAATTCCGCCCTCTACGGCCCTTGTACGGCAGGTACGGGCATCGTGCGGGCATCAACGGGCCACCCGTCGGAACGGGTGATGCGCAGACGACGCAGATCCCGATCGCCGCGACAGCCGGGTGGATATGGCTTACATGCCCGGCACATGTTTGTCTCCGCTTCCTGACGCACGACACCCGACCCAAGCGGCCATCCCCGATCACATGAAGCCATAGCGCTTCGACGCACCGGAACACGTCACCCCAATGACGCATAGGCAGAACCGGCACGCCCGGGAAATTGACAACCCCACAAAACCTAATACAATTAGCCGCTTGACTAACTTGAATAGCATCTGTCATGGCACGCGCCGGCATCACCCTGGACAAACTCGTCGAAGCCGGCGCACAGCTCGCCGATGAGACCGGCTTCGAGCACCTGACCGGCGCAGCGCTCGCGCGTCACTTCGACGTCAAGCTCGCCAGCCTGTACTCTCATGTCCCGAGTTTCGACGACCTCAAGAGCCGGATCGCACTCTTCGCGCTGAGGGAACTCGCCGATCGCGCAACCGAAGCACTGGCCGGCCGTACCGCCAAGGACGCGCTGACAGCGCTCGCCAACGTCTATCGCGACTACGCGCGCGAGCACCCCGGCCGTTTTGCAGCCGCGCGCCACCCGCTGAGCGTCGAGCGCGCCACTGAAAGCGCCGGCGGCCGGCTCGTCAGGATGACCTCGGCCGTGCTGCGCAGCTACGACATGCCGGAAGCCGAGCAGCCGCATGCGATCCGCCTGCTCGGCGGCTTTTTCATGGGCTACGTCACACTCGAAAGCGCCGGCGGGTTCTCGCACAGTGCACCGGCTTCCGACGCGTCGTGGTTGCGCAGTCTCGATGCGCTGGACGTGATGCTGCGCCACTGGCCTTGCGCCGCATGACTCGCCCAACGGAGCTGAATCGATGAAAGACCAACCCGACGGCGTGGTCCTGCCGAGCCGTGTCGTCCCCTTCCCGGCCTCGATCAGCGAAGAGGCGCGAGCCGCGTTGCAACGGCTGGTCGGCAGCGACGGCGTGCCGCTGAACGCGCTGCACGTGATGCCTGCCCCGGACGATTTCGACGCATGGATGCGCGTGAAGGCGGCCGCTGACGCGCACTACGCGGCGGCCATCGAGCAGCTCGGCGGTCATCTGCGTTCAAGCGTGGAGACGATCCGGGCCGGCGCTGCGGACGTGCACGTCGCCACGCCCGAGGCAGTGGCTTCCGGCGAATGCGCGTACATCGACTTGCATGGCGGTGCGCTGGTTCTCGGCGGCGGCGCCGCATGCCGCGCCGGCGCGCAGATGCAAGCCGACCGGCTCGGCATTCGATGCTACGGCGTCGACTATCGCCTGCCGCCCGAACATCCGTATCCGGCCGCACTCGACGATTGCATCGCCGCGTATGCGTACGTGCTGGAGCGCTACGCACCGGAAAACATCGTCATCGGCGGGCGCTCGGCGGGCGGCAACCTCGCCGCCGCGATGGTGCTGCGCGCCCGCGACGAAGGGCTGCCGCTGCCGGCCGCGCTGGTGCTGCTGTCGCCGGAAGTCGACCTGACCGAATCCGGCGACAGCTTCGAAACCAACCGCCTCGTCGACGTGGTGTTGCCGACGTCGCTGATGCCGAACAACCTGCTCTACGCGAACGGCGCCGATCTCGCGCATCCGTATCTGTCGCCGCTGTTCGGCGATTTCGCTGCCGGTTTCCCGCCGACCTTCATCCAGAGCGGCACACGCGACCTGTTCCTGTCGAACGCGGTCCGCCTGCACCGCGCATTGCGGCGCGCGCAGGTGCCGACCGAGCTTCACCTGTTCGAAGGCATGCCGCATGGCGGGTTCATGGGCGCACCCGAGGACATGGAACTGGGCCAGGAAATCGCGCGCTTCGTGCGTGCGCATTTGCCTGCATTGAATTGAATCCGTCGAGCGTCAGACGATGAACGGCAAACCCCACAAGGACGACATCGGCATCGGCCCGGATCGCTGGATCGAATTCGGCGATCTGTCGGGCGGGCAGGCGCAGGCGGTCGCGATCGATCCCTGTCTGGCCGGGGTCATGTCGTTGATCGATGCACTGGAGACGGACTGTGTCGCCGCATGCTGCGGCATCGACGCATTCGGTTTCTGGCCGGACGAGATCGCGGTTGCCGTGAGCACGCTCGATCGCGCTGCGCTGGCACGGCTCGCCGACGATCTGCTGTCGGTTCAGCGTGCGATCGACGCGTTGCCGTCCGATCTCGTCGTCAGCACGCGGATGAACCAGTTTTTCAGGAAGGCGGTGTTACTCGAGTTGCTCGCGCATATCCGGACGACTATCGACGCGATCCGGTCGCAGCGCGATGCGCGCGACGCATCGACCTAAATGACGCCGCGCACGCCCGCGACCACCTGAATCACGCCGAACCCCGCGACGACCGCGGCCGACACGCGCGACAGCCCGTGCATGAACCCGAACGACATCCGCGTGCGCAACGCGGCGGTCGTACCGCTCAGGCACAGCCACCACGTTGCGGAGCCGGTGAACACACCGGCGACCATCAGCGCCACGGACGGCCACATCGCGCCTTCCCGTGCCCCCGACAGCGGGCCGAGCGCCGCGAAGATCCCGACGAACGACAGGATCGTCATCGGGTTCGACAGCGTCAGGCCGAACGTCGTCAGGAAATCGCGCAGGACGGTCGTGCGCGGCAGGTCGCGTTGCGCCGTCGACGCGGCCGGCGCCTGGCGCGCGATGGCCCACGCCAGCCACACGAGGAATGCGCCCCCAGCGATTTTCAACCCGACGGTCAGCATCGGGAACGCCGTGACGATACCCGCGATGCCGAGCGCACCGAGCAGGCCATAGATCGCATCGGCGCACGCGGCGCCGACGCCCGTCGCGAATCCCGCCTGAAAGCCGCGGCTCAGGCTGCGCTGGATGCACAGCATGCCGATCGGGCCGACCGGCACCGCGATCGACAGCCCCATTACGACGGACTTGATGAACAGCATCGCCTGCTCCTTGCGACATATGACGCGTTGAACAGGCATCGTAGGGAAAGTCCGGTCATCGCTGAATGCGGTTTTTAAGGAAAAATGGCGGCTCTACCTTAAAAAATTCCACCGCGATGGACGATCTGGACTGGAAGGTACTGGCGCTGTTGCAGGCCAACGGCCGCATCAGCTACACGGAGCTGGCGCGCCAGGTGCACCTGTCGGTGCCGGCGGTGACGGAGCGCGTGAAGCGCCTCGAAGCGGCCGGCGTCGTCGAGGGCTACACCGCGCGGATCAATCCTGCCGCCGCCGGCTATCCGGTCAGCGCGCTGATCGGCATCACGGTGCCGCAACCGGCGAAAGCGAAATTCCTCCGGTTGCTGGAGACGATTCCCGAAGTCGTCGAATGCCATCACGTGACGGGCGCGGACTCGTATGTGATGCGACTCGTCGCGATCAGCATGACCCATCTCGAACAACTGATCGAACGCATCAACCTGTACGGCGAAACACGCACGTCGATCGTGATGTCGACGCCTCTGCCCGCACGCGGATTGGCGCGACCGCCGTCGCCGCGCGACATCGTTCGCGATTGACGCATCGAGCGGCCCCGCCCGGTCCGCTTTCCTCGGGAGACCATCGAGCAATCCCGGCCGGCGGCAACCGGAGGCCAATCTTCATCTGGCCGGTTACCGCCGTGACGATCCGGACCGATCGGCTACTTGCCGGCCACGCCGCCAAGCAGGCCGCCCACCAGCCCCGTAATGGGCGCGAGCGGATTGGCAAGCGCACCCAGCGGCGAGCCGCCGTCCGCGCCGGTCGCGGAACCGTTGCGAACGGTCGCCGGCATGCCGCCGACCACGCTCGTCACCAGGCCTGCGACCGGCACCGCGCCGTTCGCGCCGCTCGGGTTCACGAGGCCGCCCACGTTGGTCACGGTGTTGCCGACCGCGCGAACGAGCCCGCCGACGCCGCCGACCAGCGGCTGGGGCGACGTGGACGTCACCTTCCATCCCGCCGACGTGATCGCGCCGCCGATCTGTCCGAGCAGGCCCGCGACCGGCTGTCCGAGGCCGGTCGCCGTGCCGACCTGCTGCGTGACCCGGCCGACAGTCGTGACGAGCGGCGTGATCGCCGTGCTGATCGCCTGCGTCGTCTGCTGGACCGGGCCCGACGACAGGGCCGAGCCGAGCATGGTGCCGCCCGTCTTGATGCCGCCGGACACGGTGTCGAGCAGGCCGCCGACCGGTGTCGTGAGCGGCGCCAACGGCGACAGCGGGCCGGTGCCGAGCGCCTTCACCGTGTCGCCGAGGCCGGCGACCGGATTGCCGACCGAGCCGACGATGGAGCCGAGCCCGGCGACCGTCGTGCCGACGGGGTTCGCCGTGAAACCGGTCTGGCCGATGCCGTTGCTCACGGCGTTCGACGTGTCGCTGATGATCGTGCCCACGCCCGTGACCGTGTTGCCGAGGCCGGTGGTGACGCCCTTGCCGACTCCGGGCGGGCTCACGCCGCTGATCGTGGCGCCGGCATCCATGACAACCACGCCGACGGAACTGATGATGCCGTTCGTGCCGGGGGTTCCGCTGGTGCCGCTTGTGCCGCCGGTTCCGTTCGTGCCGCTGGTGCCGCTGGTTCCGCTGGTTCCGCTGGTGCCGCTGGTTCCGCTGGTTCCGCTGGTTCCGCTGGTTCCGCTGGTTCCGCTGGTTCCGCTCGTTCCGCTCGTTCCGCTGGTCCCACTCGTGCCGCTGGTTCCACTCGTTCCGCTGGTCCCACTCGTTCCGCTAGTCCCGCTCGTGCCACTAGTTCCACTCGTGCCACTAGTTCCACTCGTGCCACTGGTTCCGCTCGTGCCACTAGTTCCACTCGTGCCACTGGTTCCACTCGTGCCACTGGTTCCGCTCGTGCCACTAGTTCCGCTCGTGCCACTAGTCCCGCTCGTGCCACTAGTTCCGCTCGTGCCACTAGTCCCGCTCGTGCCACTAGTCCCGCCCGTTCCGCTCGTACTCGTTCCGATGTTGTTACCACCCGGCTTCGGCGCCGTAACATCGCTGCCGCCACAAGCCGCCAGCGCCCACGCCGCGGCAATGGCGGCGAACGCAACGTTCGCCTTGATGAAATGATTTTGCATGGAAGCCCCCGTCCGCAATTCAGCGCGATCCTTCCTGCAAGCATCTAGCGTGCCATACCCGTCGATTCCGGTAACGATCCCGCCGCCGCACCGCAGCGCCCCTGCCGACGCCATACTCCCGCGCAGCACATCGCCCGCTCCTCCACCCGCGGCGTTCGATCCGACCGTGCGTTCCGGCAGCACCGACGTAACACCGATCCGGCGTTACGTAGCACGACTCCAAAAAAAACGGCCGGGACCGCACACCGCCGGTCCCGGCACATTGCGCATGCCACGCGTCGTCACCGACGCTTCACGATCTTCACAATCGTAAGCGTGCCGTTCACGCTTTCGACCCGCACCCTGACCTTGTCGTCGACATGAAGCGACGTCAGCATCGCCGCATCGCCGACCTTGAACGCCATCGTCATCGGCGGCATCCCGACGTTGTCGAGCGCGCCATGCTTCAACATGACCAGCCCGCGCCCGGCATCGATCTCCTTGACCTCGGCATCGGTCAGCGCCGCATCCGGCGCCGACATCGTCGAACGCCCCATGCTCATCGCAGGCATGTCGCTGCCCGCGAACGCCGGCATCGCAACGACGGCCGCCGCGCACCACGCGGCGAACGCGTGAAAGCAGGTCTTCATCGACAGCCCCCCGCGGCTCCGAAGACATTCCCGTTGTTCATCGAAGCCGCGACGCGGATGCCCGGCTCAAACGAACAACGTCGCACCGGCCCATGCGATCAGCACGACGCCCAGCATGCGCCCGGCGCGCTCGCCGCCGGGCAGGATTTTTTCCGCGAACACGAACACCGACAGCGCGGCGATCCACACGACGTTCATCACGCCGCCGACGAACAGCAGCGCCATCAGCATCCCGCAGCACCCGACGCAATACATCCCGTGTCGCGCACCGAGCAGGAAACTGCCGGCGATGCCCGGACGCCAGTGCGCGACCAGAAAGGCCGCCGGCGCGCGGCATTGCCGAAGGCACGCACGTTTCAGCGGCGAGAATTGATAAAGCCCGGCCAGCGCGAGCACGGCCGCGGAAAGCACCGCACTCTTCGACCACAGCATCATCGCGGAGATCAGCCCGGCCGGCTGCAGCAGTTCCTGGAGCAACGCCGCGCCGACCGAGAACGCGAACCACGCGGCCAGATAGCCGGCCAGCAGCGACATCGACGTCAACGCAGCCGCCGCGCCGTCCGCGCCGCGATGCCTGAGCACGCGCCGGTACAGCATCACGAGCGGCGCCGCGCTGGGCGTCATCATCGCGATCATCATCACCCACCACATCGCGATCACGGTCGGCAGCGACGGATCCATGCTGCCCATGTCGCCCGGCAGCCGATGCGGAAAGAGCGCGATCGCCGTCATCTGCAGCGCCGACATGCCGGTGCCCGCGCCGGTCCACAGGTAGAACCAGCACACGCCGACGAGCGCGGCCATGCCGAGCAGCGTGACGACGCGCTCGCGCCCGAGCCAGATGTCGAACGGAGTCATGCCGCCGCGCGATGCCGGATCAGCCCGTGGTTGTTCAGATGCAGCCGCGCGAACTGCGCATAGGTTCCGTCGAGGTTCAGCACGATGTTGCCTTGCGAGCGCCCGGTGCCCGAACCGATCTCGGCGAGTTCGTACTCGAAACCGTTCGGCAGGTCGATCCGCGCGCGATGCTCGGCGCCCGTCACCGGGTTGCGGATCGGATCGCCCGCGACGTCGAACACGCCGTCGACATGAATCCGGCCGTGCCGCGCATCGACATCGACGTCGAAATCGATCTTCGTGAAGATCGGCTCGAACGCGTGCTCGAGCGTCGACGCGAATACCGCGAACATCGTCGCAAACGGATCGGTATCCTGACCGGTCATGATCTTCAGCACCGCTTCGCGCTGCGCGGGACTCGCACGCTCGTCGACGATCGGCTGGCACTTGCCCCGGCCTTCGTGGACCGCCCCCGGCCACTGAAACACGACCGCGATCCTGACGCCGTCGAGCACCACGTCGCCGTAGTGGCCGCTGTCGATCGAAATCGCACCCATTGCTTCGCATCCGCCGTGGGTCGGCGGTGCATTGAACTGGCAAGGGCATCCGTATGAGCAATTGCAGCTCATCATTTCGGTGCCCTGAATCTCCCACGGCGTCATGGCTTCACCTCGCGCGCTGTAACACATGAACGCTTCGAATCTAGTGCACGGCATCGGGGAAATCAAAGCGGGAACGGATGATCGATACGACGGGAGAAACCCGCGAATTCCGGTGTCGCGCATGGCGCGTCGACCGGCTCGCGGACGGCCGCTCAGGTCCAGACGTCACGCCCGCACGTCACACGACCAGCGACGCGACGATCGCACACCACACGGCACTTGCGCCGCACAGAAACACGCGTCGCGCGACGAGCATCCGCGACTCGTCGCCGGCTGTCTTCATCGGCGAAGTCGCGAGGAACGGCACGCTGGCGAGGCACGCGAAACCCGCGAGCGCGAGCACGATCACGACGTAATCGCCGAACCGCCAGGGCAACGGTTCGTGCAATCCCCAGTAGCCGAGAAACAGCATGCCCATCGAAAACATCGTCGCGGCGGCCGAACTGAGCGCGACCACCGATCCCGTCGGAAATTGCATGGGAGCCTCCCCTCGCGCATCGCGCGCGACGCCGGATCATTATCCCGGCGCGGAGGGGAAATGCACAACGCCGGCCGGCAGCAGGCCGCGCCGTTCGCGGCGCGAGAGCGCAAGCACGTCGCGGCGAAACGCGGAATCGCGGATCGGTCGGAAAATCGGAATCTCTGACGGTACTACGCGGTGATATCGAACTTGCTCAGGATCGCGATGCTTTCGCTTGCGCCGGCAACGCGCTTCATCGTCCCGATCGAATGGGGGCGGAACACGGGGTCGACCTGCCGGCATTCCGGCGGCGTCTTGCGCAGGGGGCGCCGGCAGTATCTTGCCGGCCGACGTCAGCCGCAGCCCGCGCGGCGCGCGCTCGAGCAACGATACGCCGGTCGCCTCCTCGAGCAGCCGCACATGCGTGTCGATCACGGACGGCGCGGCGCCGATGATCGTTGTCACGGATTGACAGAACCCGGATTCGCGCGACAGAAGTGCCCGCCTTCAACCCGGCTTCTTCGTGGCCTGCGCGACGGAAATCCAGCCCACCACCGCCGCGGCGACCCAGCAACAGGCGATCATCAGGTCGAGATCCATCCAGCCTTCGAAATTCGCGCTGTTTTCGAAGCTGCAGCGCTGATGGCCCCTGACCCACACGCAGCCGCTGATGAACTGCTGGATGTGCATATAAACGCTGTAGACAGCAAAAGCCGACGCGATGACCGTGAGCCGCAAACGGACGTTCTTTTTCATGTGACGCGAATGCCGGTGGAAAGCCAGTGCCGATCTTACGGCAACGGCAACCTGCCCGGCAATCCGTCGCATCCTGCCCCCGGATGCCCTTCGCTCACGCGTCGATCCGCCTGATCGTCCTCAGGCAATCCGCCGCCAGCTGCTGATAAATCCGCGTGCCGTTCGCCTTCGCGTCGATCTCCGCGTCGCTCAGCCGACGCACGACGCGCCCCGGCATGCCCGCGAGCAGCACGCCGCGCGGCACGTCGTAGCCGGCCTTCACGAATGCGCACGCGGCGACGATCGTCGTGGCGCCGATGGTCGCGCCGTCCATCACGACCGCATTCATTCCGATCATCGTGTCGGGTTCGAGCGTCGCGCCATGCACGATCGCACCGTGGCCGATGTGGCTGTTGACGCCGAGCCGGCACGTCTCGCCGATCCCGACATGCAGCACGCAGCCATCCTGCACGTTGCTGCCGTCTTCGACGACGATCGCGCCGAAGTCGCCGCGCAGGCTCGCATGCGGGCCGATGTAGCAGCGCGCGCCGATCGTCACGTCGCCGATCACGACCGCGCTCGGGTCGACATACGCGGACGGATCGACGCGCGGCCGCATTCCGTTGAATTCGAACAGCGGCATCGTCAGAGCGCCGCGACCGCTTCCGGCACGAGCGTGAACAGGTCGCCTACCACGCCGTAGTCGGCCACGCTGAAGATCGGCGCTTCCGGGTCCTTGTTGATCGCGACGATCACCTTCGAATCCTTCATGCCGGCCAGATGCTGGATCGCACCCGAGATACCCACCGCGATGTACAGCTGCGGCGCGACGATCTTGCCGGTCTGGCCGACCTGGTAGTCGTTCGGCACGTAGCCGGCGTCGACTGCCGCGCGCGACGCGCCGAGTGCCGCGTTCAGCTTGTCGGCCAGCGGCTCCAGCACCTTCGTGTAGTTCTCACCGCTGCCCAGACCGCGGCCGCCCGACACGATGATCTTCGCGCTGGTCAGCTCCGGACGGTCCAGCTTCGTCACTTCACGGCTCACGAACCGCGACTTGCCGGAATCGGCCGCTGCCTCGATCTTCTCGACCGACGCGCTGCCGCCTTCCGCTGCCACCGGATCGAAACCCGTCGCACGCACCGTGATGACCTTGATCGGGTCGCTCGACTGCACCGTCGCAATCGCGTTGCCCGCGTAGATCGGGCGCTCGAACGTGTCGGCCGACACGACCGCCGTGATCTCGGAGATCTGCGCGACGTCCAGCTTCGCGGCGATACGCGGCGCGATGTTCTTGCCGTAGGCCGTCGCCGGCGCGAGGATGTGCGAATAGTCCTTCGCGATGTTCAGCGCGGTCGCTTCGACGTTTTCCGCGAGGCCCGCTTCGAGTTGCGGCGCATCGGCCAGCAGCACCTTCGATACCCCCGCGATCTTCGCTGCCGCGTCGGCCGCCGCTTGCGCGTTGTGGCCCGCGACCAGAACATGCACGTCACCGCCGCCTGCCGCACCGAGCACCCGCGCAGCCGCCACCGCATTGAGTGTCGCCGCCCTGATCGATGCGTTGTCGTGTTCCGCAATTACCAGAATCGTCATTTCGTTGCGTTCCCTGTTACAGCACCCTGGCTTCGGTCTTCAGCTTCGCGACCAGCGTCTGCACGTCCGGCACCTTCATGCCGGCCGCGCGCTTCGGCGGCTCGTTCACGTTGAGCACTTTCAAACGCGGCGTCACATCCACGCCAAGGTCGCCGGGCTGCACGATCTCGAGCGGTTTCTTCTTCGCCTTCATGATGTTCGGCAAGGTCACGTAGCGCGGCTCGTTCAAACGCAGGTCGGTGGTCACCACGGCCGGCAGTCGAAGCGACAGCGTTTCCGCGCCGCCGTCGACTTCGCGCGCAACCGTCGCACGCCCGTCGGCCACCCTCACCTTCGATGCAAACGTCGCCTGTGGCAAACCTGCCAGCGCGGCCAGCATCTGCCCGGTCTGGTTCGAATCGTCGTCGATCGCCTGCTTGCCGAGGATCACGAGCGACGGCTGTTCCTTGTCGACCAGCGCCTTCAACACCTTCGCGACGCCCAGCGGTTCAACACTGTCGTTCGATTCGACGAGGATCGCGCGATCCGCGCCGATCGCGAGCGCCGTGCGCAGCGTTTCCTGCGCCTGCGCGACGCCGACCGACACGGCTATCACTTCGGTCACGACACCGGCCTCCTTCAACCGCACGGCCTCCTCCACCGCAATCTCGTCGAACGGGTTCATCGACATCTTCACGTTCGCGATGTCGACGCCCGTCCGGTCGGATTTCACGCCGACCTTCACGTTCGCGTCGACCACGCGTTTCACTGCCACGAGCACTTTCAACTGCACGTCTCCCTTGTGGTGCGATCGCCGCGTCAGCGCGCGGTATAACCGCCGTCGATCACGAGCTCCGCGCCCGTCACATAACGGCCGGCCGGCGACACGAGATACAGGATGCCGGCCGCGATGTCGCGCGGGCTGCCGATCTTCGCCATCGGCACGTGCGTCTGCAGGTAGCCGAACACGTTGTCGGGATCCTGCCCCATCTGGCGGAACGCTTCCTCGAGCATCGGCGTACGGATATAGCCGGGATGCACCGAGTTCGCACGGATGTTCTTCGCCGCGTACAGCATCGCGTCGACCTTCGCCATCATCCGCACCGCGGCCTTCGACGCGTGATACGCGGGCACGTCGGGCCCGCCGACGATCCCGTACATCGACGACAGGTTCACGATCGACCCGCCGCCGGCCGCGTCGATATGCGGAATCGCGGCACGCGTGCACAGGAACACACCGTTCACGTTCACGTCCTGCACGCGCTGCCACTGCGCGAGCGTGAGCTCGTGCGTCGGCACGTTGTGGCCTTCGATGCCCGCGTTGTTCACGAGCACGTCGAGGCGCCCGAAGCGCGCGACGATCTCGCCGAACACGCGTGCCACGTCGGCCTCCTGCGTCACGTCGAGCGACCAGAACGCGGCCTGGCCGCCCTGCGCGCGGATCTCCTCGACGAGCGCTTCCGCCGGTTGCGACAGCACGTCGAGAATCGCGACGCTCGCACCGGCCGCGGCCAGCGTGCGCGCGGTCTCCGCGCCGATGCCGCGCGCGCCGCCGGTGATCGCGGCCACCTTGCCGCGCAGGTCGAACAGGTCTTCGATGAGCTTCATGTCGTCTCCATGTATGTGTTCAGACGGCCCGCCCGCATCGGGGCAGGCCCTCGCGGGCATCCGGCGTTATCGCGTATTCCGCGCCGCAAGAAAATCGAGGCATTCCCGATTGAAATAGTCGGCGTGTTCCACCATCACCCAGTGGCCGCACCGGTTCATCAGCACGAAACGCGCGTCGCGGCAGCGTTCGAGGAACTTCAGCGCGCCGCCGACCGGATTGAAACGGTCGTCCGTTCCCCAGAAACCCAGCACCGGGCAACGCAGGTCGCCGAGCACACCAGTCAGGTTCGGCACGCTCATCGTCGAGAGCACTTCGGTCGGCTGCTCGACGCACACCTTCATCCGCTCGGCCACGAGCGCGTCGGTGACGATCGCCGGATCATGCACGAGCAGCGTCAGCAGCTCGCGCATCGTGTCGTCATTCATCTGGCGATTGGTGAACAGCTTCACCATCCGCTGGATGCCTTCCATCCGGAAATAGGTGTCGCGATCCTCGACGCCGCCCGGCGCCATCATGATCAGCCCGTCGACTTCGTCCGGGTAGTCGAGCGCGTACTTGAGCGCGATCGCGCCGCCGAGCGAATTGCCGAGCAGCACGGCCGGCCCGATCCCGAGCGCGTCCAGTTGCGCATGCAGCGTGCCGACGAAGAAATCGAGCGTATAGGCGACGTCGGACGGCTTCGACGACTGCCCGTAGCCCGGCAGGTCGACGACGATCGCGCGATGGCCGGCCGCCGCGAACGCGGGCACGTTGTGCTTGAAGTTGCTGAAACCGCTGGCGCCCGGGCCGCTGCCGTGGATGAACACCACGGGCCGGCCTTCGCCCGCCTCGTAGTGGTGCAGGCGCAGGCCGCCCGGCACGTCGGTGAAGATGCCGGCCGGCGGCGTCGTGGGGATCGTCATCGCGGGTTGTCTCCTTCGTCGTTCGATGGATGCCTGACCACGATGATTGCGTCGCCGGCGCCGGCCGGCATCATCCTTTCAGACTACGAAGCCGCGCGCGCTTCTTCCTATCATCGGCCCACCGAAACGGAGGCAGACGATGAACGGATTCGACTACAGCGGCAAGACGGTGCTCGTGACGGGCGGCACCAAGGGCATCGGGCGGCGCATCGCCGAACGGTTTCTCGCGGCGGGGGCGCGCGTGTTCGTCTGCGGACGCAGCGCGCCCGGCACGCCGCCCGCGGCCGGCGGCCGCGAGGCGGCATTCGTCGCGGCCGACCTGCGCGACATCGAGCAGGTCGACGCGATGCTCGCAACCCTCCGCGCGGAGGCCGGCGGCCTCGACGTGCTCGTCAACAACGCGGGCGGCTCGCCGTTCGCGCTTGCGGCCGATGCGTCGCCGCGCTTCACCGAATCGATCGTGCGGCTGAACCTGATCGCGCCGCTGCAGCTCGCGCAGCGCGTGAACGCGATCATGCAGCCGCAGCCCGAAGGCGGCGTGATGCTGTTCATCGCGAGCGTCAGCGCGTCGCGGCCGTCGCCCGGCACGGCCGCGTACGGCGCCGCGAAAGCGGGCCTCGTCAATGCGGTCACGTCGCTCGCGGTCGAGTGGGCGCCGCGGGTGCGCGTGTGCGCGATCAGCCCGAGCCTCGTGCAGACGGAATCGGCCACCGAAGGCCACTACGGCGACGACGATGCGCTCGACGCGATCCGCGCGACGATTCCCGCCGGCCGCCTCGCGACACCCGACGACGTTGCCTCCGCGTGCCTCTTTCTCGCGTCGCCCGACGCGTCGTACACGTCGGGCGCGAACCTGCGGCTCGACGGCGGCGGTGAACGGCCCGCGTTCCTGTCGGCGGCACAGGCCAACGCGCGTTGACACGCGTCGCGCACGCGGCATCGCGCGATCGTTGCCAGTCCTAGGGAAGTCATCTAGTTCATTTTGACGATTCCCTGCTACCGCGATCTCCCTACTCTGCCTCTCACGACAACACATAGTCGACCGTCGTCGATACCCCCAAGAGGAGACACCATGCATCAACGGATTTCGCGCCGTACCGACAAGCGGGCCACCGCCACGCTGTCGACGCTGGCCGCCGCGCTGCTGTCGTGCGCCGTTCCCGGCGCGCACGCCGGCAGCACGATCGAGCTGGGCGCCGACACGACGCTGGACTACACGTTCACGCTCAGCTACGGCCTCGGCATGCGCACCCGCGCACCGAGCGGCAATCTCCTCACGCCGGCGAACATCAACGGCGACGACGGCGACCGCAACTTCGCGAAGAACAAGCTGATCGAGAACCAGGTCAGCCTGCTCGGCGAAGTGAACCTGAAGCACGACGACTGGGGTGTGTTCGTGCGTGCCGACACGTTCTACGACCAGGCCTATCGCCGCCCGAACTACAACGACGCGCCGGGCACCGTGAACCAGTCGGGCCAGTACAACAATTTCACGAGCGACGCGCGCTACTGGTCGGGCGGCCACACGACGCTGCTCGCCGCGTATGCATACAACACGTTCCACATCGGTTCGACGAGCCTGAACGTGAAGGTCGGCGATCAAGTGGTCGCGTGGGGCGAAAGCCTGTTCTTCCCGAACATCGCGGGTGCACAGGGGCCGTCCGACGCAACCAAGTCGTACATGGCCGGCGCCGAGGTGAAGGACATCCTGCTGCCGGTGCCGCAGATCTCGACGCAGTGGCAGATCACGCCGAACTTCAGCCTGCTCGGCTACTACCAGTTCTCGTACCAGCAGAACCGGCTGACCGCGCCCGGCACGTACTGGAGCTACTCCGACGTGACCGGCCCGGGCGCGCAGTTCATCATCGGCCCGGGCGGGATGATCATTCCGCGCGGCCCCGACGACAAGCCGAGCGCACGTAACCAGTGGGGGATCGGCGCGCGCTTTCGCGTGCTCGGCGACACCGAGCTGGGCCTGTACCACCTGCACTACAACGACATGAACCCGAGTGTCGTCACCACGTACTTCCCGACGCTCCAGTACCAGCAGACCTACTTCAGCAACATCAAGCTGACCGGCGCGAGCTTCTCGACGCAGGTCGGCCCGGTGAACGTCGCGGGCGAAGTGTCGTACCGCCAGGGCGCGGCGGTGCTCGTCAATACCGCGACGGGCCCGCAGTCGACCCGCGCGAACGTGCTGCAGACCAACCTGTCCGGCATCTACTCGATCGGGCCGAGCTTCCTCGCGAATTCGCAGTCGCTGATCGGCGAACTGACGTACGTGCATGCGGGCAGCATCTCCGAGCTCGACGGGTCGACCACGCTCGCCAACTCGCGCAACGCGCTCGCGATGGAGATCGCGTGGACGCTCAGCTACAAGAACGTGTTCAACGGCTGGGATCTCGACGTGCCGCTGACCTACACGCACGACCTGACGGGCACGTCGCCGCTCGCCGGCGCGCTCGGCTCGCTGACGGGCCAGGGCGACCACCGCGTGACGGCCGGCGTGACGTTCACGCGCCTGAGCAACCTGCAGCTGTCGCTCGTCTATGCGAAGTTCCTCGGCTCGCCGAACCCGGTCACGCGCCCGCTCGCGGATCGCGACTACGTGCTGGCCACGGCGACCTACCACTTCTGAGCGGCCCGGCCGCTCGTCACTCAGCAAGAGGATTTGTCATGAAGCGAATTCGTCTCCCCCTCCTGCGCGCGTCGGTGATCGCCGCGTGCGCACTCGCCGCGACGGCGTCGTACCCGAAGGTCACGCCGGACGACCTGAAGGCGCTCGACGGCCAGTTGACCCCGATGGGCGCCGTGCGCGCCGCGAGCAAGGACAACGGCGTGCCCGAGTGGTCGGGCAAGTGGCTCGGCACGCCGCCGGACGTGCAGTACAAGCGCGGCAGCCGTTACCCCGATCCGTACGCGAGCGAGAAGCCGGTCGCGACGATCACCGCGGAAAACATGGCGCAGTACGCGGAGCACCTGACCGACGGCCAGAAGGCGATGTTCAAGCGCTATCCGGCCACGTTCAAGATCATCGTCTACCCGACCCACCGCGACTTCCGCTATCCGGATTCCGTCTACAAGGACATTCGCACGTACGCGCCGGATTCGACGATGACGTCCGACGCGAACGGCCTCACGAACGCGCCGCCGACGGTGCCCTATCCGATCCCGAAGACCGCCGCCGAATTGCTGTGGAACCAGCGCTTCTCGTCGTCGATCGGTACCGAGCAGGCCACCTACGACCAGGCGGTCATCTACTCCGACGGCAACATCGCGTGGGGCAAGGTGCGCTACGACATCTACTCGCCGCGCAACGTCGGCAAGTACGACGTGAAGAGCGACCTGAACAACCGCACGTACTACCGCAACGCGACGGAGCTGCCGCTGTCCGACCGCGGCTCGCTGATCGTCGGCTTCACGAACTGGGACAAGGCCGGCGCGGACAACTCGTCGCGCACGTGGATGTACAACCCCGGCACGCGGCGCGTGCGCCAGGCGCCTGAATACGGCTACGACCAGCCGCAGGGCCCGGGCGGCTTCCGCACGGTCGACGACGACCGCCTGTACAACGGCCCCGGCGATCGCTACGACTGGAAGATCGTCGGCAAGCGCGAGATCTACGTGCCGTACAACAACTACAAGGTGATGGACAGCGCGGTGAAGTACGGCGAACTGCTGACCAAGGGCCACGAGAACCCGAGCTACATCCGCTACGAACTGCATCGCGTGTGGGTGCTGCAGGCCACGCTGAAGAGCGGCTACCGTCACCAGTACGCGAAGCGCGTGCTGTACATCGACGAGGATTCGTGGCAATCGCTGCTCGCGGACAACTACGACGCGCGCGGCCAGCTGTGGCGCACCAACGTCGCGACGTCGCTGTACGCCTACGACGCGAAGGTGTTCTACCCGAGCGCGGTGTTCTTCCACGACCTGATCTCCGGCGCGTACATGGCCGACCGCCTGACGAACGAAGGCCCGATGCCGAAGCTCGACAACAGCCCGCAGTTCAACGAGGCGTATTTCTCGCCTGACGCGATCCGCAGTTCGGGCAACTGATCGACCGACCGACGCGGCATGCCCGCGACCCACGCGCCGGAGCCCCGCTCCGGCGCACGACGCCGCCCGTGACGGCGGCCATTTCCATTCGAGGGCCCTTTCATGTCTTCCCGCCTGCATACGACGCTCGGCGACGAGCTGTACGCCGCATGGCACGCGCGCACACCGGTCGCGCCGCTGTCGGGCCGGGCGCGCCGCCTGTCGCTCGACGACGCGTACCGCATCCAGCAGCGCTTCATCGAACGCCGCGTCGAACACGGCGAAGCGGTCGTCGGCAAGAAGATCGGCGTGACGAGCCAGGCCGTGCAGGACATGCTGAACGTGCGCCAGCCCGATTTCGGCATCCTGCTGTCGGGCATGCACTACGCGGCCGGCGAAGCGATCGCCGCCGATTCGCTGATCGCGCCGCGCGCCGAGGGCGAGATCGCGTTCATCCTCGCGCGCGACCTGCGCGGCCCCGGCATCGACCGCACCGACGTGATCGCCGCGACGGCCGCCGTCGCGCCCTGCTTCGAGATCGTCGACTCGCGCATCCGCGACTGGGCGATCCGCATCGAGGACACCGTCGCCGACAACGCGTCGTGCGGCGTATACGTGCTCGGCGAAACGCGCGTCGACCCGCGCACGCTCGATCTCGCCGCGTGCGAGATGACGATCGAGAAGAACGGCGAGCCCGTCGCGCAAGGCCGCGGCGATGCGGCGCTCGGCCATCCCGCCGACGCGGTCGCGTGGCTCGCGAACACGCTCGCCGCGTATGACGTACCGCTGCTCGCCGGCGAGATCGTGCTGTCCGGCTCGCTCGCGAAACTGATTCCGGTCACGGCCGGCGACGCACTGTCGATGCATATCTCCGGCATCGGCAGTTGCGACGTCCGCTTTATCTAAAGGAACAATCCTGATGAAGAAAATCAAATGCGCACTGATCGGGCCCGGCAACATCGGCACCGACCTGCTGGTCAAGCTGCGCCGCTCGCCGGTGCTCGAACCGGTGTGGATGGTCGGCATCGATCCGGCCTCCGACGGCCTCGCGCGGGCACGCGAGTTCGGCCTGAAGACCACAGACAAGGGCGTCGACGGGCTGCTGCCGCACGTCGCCGCCGACGAGATCCGCATCGCGTTCGACGCGACGTCGGCCTACGTGCACCGCGACAACTCCGACAAGCTCACCGCGCTCGGCGTGAAGATGATCGACCTGACGCCCGCCGCGATCGGGCCGTACTGCGTGCCGCCGGTGAACCTCGACGCGCATCTCGACAGCGCGCAGGTGAACGTGAACATGGTCACCTGCGGCGGCCAGGCGACGATCCCGATGGTGTACGCGGTGTCGCGCGTGCAGCCGGTCGCATACGGCGAGATCGTCGCGACGGTATCGTCGCGATCGGTCGGCCCCGGCACGCGCAAGAACATCGACGAATTCACGCGCACGACGTCCGGCGCGATCGAACAGGTCGGCGGCGCACGCAAGGGCAAGGCGATCATCGTGATCAACCCGGCCGAGCCGCCGCTGATCATGCGCGACACGATCCACTGCCTGACCGACGGCCCGCCCGACGTCGACGCGATCACCGCGTCCGTGCATGCGATGGTCAAGGAAGTGCAGCGCTACGTGCCCGGCTACACGCTGAAGAACGGCCCGGTGTTCGACGGCAATCGCGTGTCGGTGTTCATGGAGGTCGAAGGGCTCGGCGACTACCTGCCGAAGTACGCGGGCAACCTCGACATCATGACCGCCGCCGCGGCCGCCACGGCCGAGCGTTTCGCCGAACAGATGCTGGCCGCGACGGCCGCCACCGCTTGAGTCGAGGAGTCACACGATGTCACTTGCAGGCAAGAAGATCACCGTCCACGACATGTCGCTGCGCGACGGGATGCACCCGAAGCGCCACCAGATCACGCTCGACCAGATGCGCAACATCGCGCGCGGGCTCGACGCGGCCGGCGTGCCGCTGATCGAGGTCACGCACGGCGACGGGCTCGGCGGCGCCTCGGTCAACTACGGTTTCCCCGCGCACACCGACGAGGCGTACCTGGGCGCCGTGATCCCGGAGCTGAAGCAGGCGAAGGTGTCGGCGCTGCTGCTGCCCGGCATCGGCACCGTCGAGCATCTGCGCATGGCGCACGAACTCGGCGTCGGCACGATCCGCGTCGCGACGCACTGCACCGAAGCGGACGTATCGGAACAGCACATCGGCCTCGCGCGCACGCTCGGCCTCGATACGGTCGGATTCCTGATGATGGCGCACATGTCGTCGCCGGCGCAGCTCGTCGTGCAGGCGAAGCTGATGGAATCGTATGGCGCGAACTGCATCTACATCACCGATTCGGCCGGCCACATGCTGCCCGACGACGTGACCGCGCGGATCGGCCAGGTGCGCGATGCGCTGAAGCCGGAGACGGAGTTGGGTTTCCACGGCCATCACAACCTCGCGATGGGCGTCGCGAACTCGGTCGCGGCCGTGGCGGCCGGTGCGAACCGGATCGATGCGGCCGCGGCCGGCCTCGGCGCCGGCGCGGGCAACACGCCGATGGAAGTGTTCGTCGCGGTATGCGACCGGATGGGGATCGAGACGGGCGTCGACGTGTTCGCGATCTCGGACGTCGCCGAGGATCTCGTCGTGCCGATCATGGATTCGCCGATCCGCCTCGACCGCGATGCGCTGACGCTCGGCTATGCGGGCGTCTATTCGTCGTTCCTGCTGTTCGCGAAGCGCGCGGAAGCGAAGTACGGGATTCCCGCGCGCGACATCCTCGTCGAACTGGGCCGGCAGCGGCTCGTCGGCGGGCAGGAGGACATGATCGAGGATGCGGCGCTGACGATGGTGCGGGCGCGGGAGGTGGTGGCGTAAGCGAACGCGGGCGTCGGCGCAGTGCAACGGGTCGTCGGCAGCGCGGCAACCTCGCTTCTGCTGCCGACGGGCCGGCTGCTCGCCGATTTGCACGGCCGGCGCCGCATCTTCATCGCGGGCACGGCTCCCTTCACCGTCGCGTCGCTGCTGTGCGCGCTCGCACCTTCGGTATCGGTGCCGCTCGCCGCATCATTGATGCTTCCGGCTGTGCCTGCGCTGCCGATGCGCTTCGCGCGCCTGCAGCAGCGACGGCATCAGTTCCTCGATGTATTGCCGCGCCTGCCCTCGCGTCACGATCTCGCTGAAGCGCTGATGGGCCTTGTCATGGCCGACCAGCGCCGCATGCGCTTTCTTCAGGATGTGCAGGTACGCGATCAGGCTCGTGCCGTCGCGCACGGGCAGCGCATCGCGCGGGTCCGGTGTCGTACTCATGTTCCGATCCTTTGCGGACAATCCGTCCGGCACGTAGTCGTCACGAGCCCCAGCAGGTCGTTCGCGAGACGGTCGCGGTCGGTCAGCGGCGCCAGGCCGAACAGCCGCTCGAGCGTCGCGGCGACCGACGCATGGTCATACGTCGTATGGTCGACCTGCCCGGCCGCGACCCACGGCGAAATCACGATCGCCGGCACCCGCACGCCGTACACGTCGAACCCGAAGCCGCTCGCGTTCAGCGTCGCCGCCGCGCCATCGTTCGGCGGCGGCGCGGCGCCCGGCCCGACCGAATCGTAGAAGCCGCCGTGCTCGTCGTAGCAGATCACGAGCAGGCTGCTGTTCCACACCGGCGAATTGCGGATCGCGTTATACACGCGCGCGACGAGCTGGTCGCCGCCGGCGAGGCCGTCCATCGGATGCTGCGAGCTGCCGTTCTGGTAGGTGCCGTGCACGATGTCGCCGTAACCGGGCTCGATGAACGTATAGCGCGCCGTATGGCCCGCCGCGAGATCGGCCTCGAAATGCGCGAGGTCGTCGATGTCGAAGAAGCTGATGCCCTTCAGCGACGCGACCTGCGGCACGTGGCCGACCGGATTGCCCGTCTGGTCCTGGTAGATGCGCCAGTTGTCGTCGCCGAGCGCGGCGAAGATCGAACCCTTCGGATACGGAAAACCGTCGAACGCGTCCCACCCGGCCATTTCCTCCCTGGTCGGCGAATGGTCGAGCCCGGCCGACGACGCACCGTGCAGGAAAAAGCGATTCGGCCAGGTCGGCCCCGGCATCGATGCGTGCCACGCGTCGCACAGCACGAACGCGTTCGCGAGCGTGTGCAGCGACGGAGCCTGCGTCGCGATGTCGACGCCCTGCATGATCTTGCCCGCGTCGGCCGGCCGCGGCGGCTTGCCTTCGGAACGCGACGTCGCGTAGTTCGACACGAATCCGGTATTGCGAACCGGCGGATAGGGCTGCCCTTTCACGAACGGCACGCCAGCGCCGCAGAGCTGCTCGAGCACGTCGGTGAATTCGTGGCACGGATCGGTCGGCATCCGGTCGGGCGCGCCGCCGCCGAACGGATAGACCGCGCCGCCATACGCGTTGCTGTTGCCCGGCGACGCGGCGACGATGCCGGGGTAGCCCGACAGCGCGAACAGGTGGTCGAAGGAGCGGTTCTCGAGCATCAGCACGAACACGTGCCGGATGCGGTCCTGAACCGACGGGGATGCGGGGGCTGCGTCTGCACTCATGGCGCCTCCTGGCGTCGCGCGACGAAAGTCCGGCTGGCACGGCCGTTGGCCCGCTGAAAAACGCTGAAGGAATTGAAAGCCGCACGCGCGGCGCGGGCCGCGAATTGCCGACGAGTGTACGACCGCGCCGGCCCGCACGTAAAGCCGCACGCGAATCGCACGCGAACGGCGTCGTCGCGCGTGCGGTCAGCCGCCGGCCGGCGCGGCTTTCCGCGTCACGACATCGGTCTGACGATCGCGTTGCGGCTGTCGGACGACAACTGCCGGTCAATGCGCGCCGCATCGACGTGTCGGGCGGGATGGCACGTCGAACGTTGACTTTCGCCGGTCGGCCCGATACGATCGACGCACTTTCAAGACGCCCTCCCGGTCCGCCGGGAGGGCGTTTCGTTTTGGTTCACCCACCAAAAGGAAACGCCTTGAAATGAACCGTATCGACACCCTCTCCTCCGAGCCGAACGCCGACCACGACGGCCTCGGCTACCTGCGGCACGGTACCGGCCCCGAATGCGTGATGGTCCTGCACGACTGGCTCGGCGACCATACGAACTACGCGGCGCTGCTCCCGTATCTCGACGAATCGGCATTCACGTACGTGTTCGTCGACCTGCGCGGCTACGGCGAATCCATCCACCTGCGCGGCACCTGTACCGTCGACGAGATCTCGGCCGACTGCCTGGCGCTCGCGGACCGTCTCGGCTGGCCGCGCTTTCACGTGATCGGCCATTCGATGACGGGCATGGCGACACAACGGCTCGCCGCCGATGCGCCCTCCCGCATCAAGAGCGCGATCGCCGTGTGCCCGGTATCGGCCGCCGGCAACCGCCTGAACGACGACGCACGCGCGTTCTTCGCGAGCACGGCCGTCGATGACGATGCGTTTCGCCGGCTCATGCGATTCGTGACGGGTGGATTGTCGGCGCGCTGGGCCGACCTGAAGCTGCGGCAGAACCGCGAGCGCGTGGCGCCGGCCTGCCGGCTCGCGTATCTCGACATGCTGACCGGAACGGATTTCGTCGACGATGTCCGCGGGCTCGACACGCGCTTCCTGGTGATCGTCGGCGACAAGGATCCGGGGCTCGACGAAGCGGCGATGCAGGCGACATTCCTCGCGTGGCACCCGAACGCGCGGCTCGCGACGATACCGAATTGCGGGCATTACCCGATGCAGGAGTGCCCGCCGTATTTCGCGATGGTCATCGAGGATTTCCTGCGGGACGCGGCTGCCTGAGCGTTGCGCACAAGCAGCGGCCGGCGAAGGCGATGTGAGCCGCTGCGGCATGACGACGCCGCCGGCGGCCGGTAAACGGCAAGCAACGGGCCGTTCATCCGGTTCGTCCGGCCGTGGAGGCCGGACGGGATTCGATCGGCACGCGGTTGCGCGCCGATCGTTGCCGCTTAACGACGCGGCCCGCCGGTTCGCTGCGGACGCGGCGAATTCGCGTCCTTGTGCCGGAAGTTGATGCGACCCTTGGTGAGGTCATAGACCGACAGTTCCAGCGTCACGCGGTCGCCCGCGAGAATGCGGATGTGGTTCTTGCGCATGCGGCCCGACGCGTACGCGCCCACCACCACGCCGTTTTCCAGCGTGACACGGTATTTGCTGTCCGGCAGCACTTCGTCGACGATTCCGTCCAGTTCCAGCAGTTCTTCTTTTGCCAAACCAATTCCTCCAGACAAGGTAATTGACCGCAGCCGCGGCGATCTGCCCGGCGCCGTGTCCCGCAACGGGACGGCGGCCGGCAGGCTGCCGGGGATCGGTTCGTTCAGACGGGCCATGGGCCTGTCTTGCGATCGGAGCCCGGCGCGTTGCGGCGTTCAGGCGGTCGGTGGCGGCGGCGCATAAAGCGCCGCGCAAGTCGGGACCGCGCCGGCAAGGCATGGCGGCGGTCTGCTCGGGTTGATGCGTTGAAGCGGTGATGCGCTGGCGAAGCGGCGGGCGCTTCGCGAGGGCGTTGCGTCGCACGCCGTACAGGCATGCGATGAGGGAGGCGACACGACCGATGCATCGTGAATGTCGCGATGCATCGGTCGTGCGCATCGGAAACGCGCCGGCTGCCGCCGAAGCGGCGCCGTGCGCGCCAATCCGTCCGACGGCGGCCACCGTTTGGCGGCCGCTGCCGATGCGGCTTACTGCGGCGTGATGTTCGACGCTTGCAGACCCTTCGGGCCGCGCTTCACTTCGAAGCTGACCTTCTGGCCTTCGGCCAGGGTCTTGAAGCCCGTGCCGCGAATTTCAGAGAAATGGGCGAACAGATCGTCGCCGCCGTTGTCCGGGGAGATGAAACCAAAGCCCTTGGTTTCGTTGAACCACTTGACGGTACCGGTATCCACAAATACTTCCTTAATACGAATAATTGAACATGCGCCCGCAACGGGCACAGAAAGACTCAAAAGAGGGAGAGACCAACGACCGCCGCACGGAGTGCGGCCAATGATGAGCAATCGAACTTCTTGAACACTTCGGCCATGGACACTACGCGGTAGCGGCCGTTTCGTCAAGTCATTTTGATGCGGCGCACAAGCACACCCGCCGCGTGCGCCTTGCGCGGCGGGTGTTGCCGGCCGACGGGACGCATTTCGATGCGCCCCCGCTTTCCGGCCGGCGGACGGCCCGCCGGTTCTTACCGCGGCTCGAACACATGATGCAGCGCCGGCGGCGCATCGCCTTCGCGAATCCGCATCTCGAACGCCTTGCGCGCGACGCTCGTCGGCCGCACGTCCGCCACGTCCAGGTAGAACTGCGAATACCAGTCGCGCATCTGGTACAGCGGCCCGTCGCCCTCGCACAGCAGCGGGTTGTCGATTCGCGTCTTGCTGTGCCAGATGTCGACGTCCTCGTAGAACGCGCGCTGCGCTTCCTTCACGTACGCGTTCGCGATCTCCGTGTTCTGCTCGTCGGACAGCCCGGCCACCTTCTTCACGATCACGCCGTAGCGCAGCTCGAAGCTGTTCATGTCGATCGGCACGTGGCAGTTCAGCAGCACCGAGTGGATCGGCTGCCCACCGCTCTGCCCCGTCATCTGCGTGATGTGCACGGCCGGCCCGAAATACGTCGACAGCGCGGTCAGGGCGTCGCCGCCGAGCTTCTCGCTGCGGCCGACCATCAGCTGCGTCGCCTTGTGGTCCTCGAACAGGTTCGCGAAATAGTCGATCGGCGCGCGGTGCACGGTCGCGAAGTGCGCGACGTCCGAGATGTTGTCGACCAGCTCGCGGCAGTTGGCCTGGATCACCATCTTGTCGACGACCCAGTCCGACCATTCGTCGGAGAAGCACACGTCGAGGCGCGGAATCGCGACTTCGGGCGGCGGTACGTTGCCTTCCGGGTCGTTCCAGACGAACAGCAGGTTGTTTTCCTCGCAGGTCGGCCATGCGCCGATGCGCGCCTTCGGCGGGATCCGCTTGCAATACGGAATCGATGCGCACTGCCCTTCGCCGCTCCACGCCCAGCCGTGGAACGGGCACACGAGGTTGTCGCCCTGTACCGTGCCGAGGCTCAGGTCGGCGCCCATGTGCGGGCAGTACGCGTCGACAACGTTGACCTTGCCGGTCGAATCGGCGAACGCGGCGAGCTTGCGGCCGAAGGCGTTCAGCGTGTGCGGCTTGCCGTCCTTGTAGTCGCGGGCGAGCCCGAGGCAGTGCCAGCCGCGCGCATAGCGCTGCGCGAGCGGCTGGGCTTCGATCTTGTAAGGGCGTGCGGACATGTGGGTTGACTCCTCTTGTGGACAACGCGCGGCGGCCGGCCGCGCGCGTGGGAAATGGGGGCGCCGGTCAGCGCACCGGGTTGCCGGGTTCGAGCGCAGGCGACGGTTTCAGCGTTGCCGGAGCCGCCGGCGACGGCTGCGCGTGCGCCTGCTGCACGCGGCGCTCGGCACGCTCGACGCCGAGCCACGCGGCGAGCGCGGGCAGCAGGAACACGGCGCCGAACAGGTTCACGAGGAACATGAACGCGAGCAGCACGCCCATGTCGACCTGGAACTTCAGCGCGGAAAACGCCCACGTGCCGACGCCGATGAACATCGTGACGGCCGTGAACAGCGCGGCCGTGCCGCGCTGGCGCATCGCGTCGGCGAATGCGTCCGGCAGCGTCGCGCCGTGGCGGAGGTCGTGCTGCAGGCGTTCGTACAGGTAGATCCCGTAGTCGACGCCCACGCCCACGCCGAGCGTGATCACCGGCAGCGTCGCGACCTTCAGCCCGATGCCGAGAAGCGCCATCACCGCATTGCACAGGATCGACACGAGCGTGAGCGGCACGACGATGCACAGCACCGCGCGCCACGAGCGGAACGTGACCGCGCAGAGCAGCGCGATCGCGCCGAAGATCGACAGCAGCATCGCGATCTCCGCGTCGCCGACCGCCTCGTTGGTCGCCGCCATCACGCCGACGTTGCCGCCCGCGAGCCGGAACGCGACGTTCGGCGTCGGGTTCTCGGCCGCGAAACGCCTGATCTCGTCGACGATGTGCGCGATGGTCGTGCCTTCGTGGTTCTTCGTGTAGATCAGGACCTGGATCGCCTTGCAGTTCGCGGTGTTCATCCCGTTGTCGGGGTCGAACGCGTTGGAACCTTGCGTGAGCCCGTCGCTCGAGCGCGGCAGCGCGGCCCAGCGCGGGTTGCCCTCGTTGAATGCGGCGATGAACACCTTGCCCTGCGACGACACGCTCGTCACCGACTGCACGCCGGCCACGCCGCGCATGTTCATCTCGAACCGCTCGATCGCGCTCATCACCGGGTAATGCAGGCACGCGTCGTCGAAGCCGGTCGTCTCGACGATCACCGACAGCACGTCCACGCCGATGTTGTACTGGTGCGTGATCGCCGCGTTGTCGATGTTGTAGCGCGAGTTCGCGCGCAGCTCCGGCGCGCCGGTGCCGATGTCGCCGATCTCCAGCTTGCGCGATTCGAGCGCGCCGTACGCGAGCAGCGCCAGCGCCACCGCGAACACGCCGAGCGCGGGCGCCGGCCGCGCGAATACCGCGAAGCGCGACCACCTCCCGCTGCCGCCGGCCGCCGCCGTGCGCTGCGCGCGCGCCAGCGTGCCGCGTTCGAGGCGCGTGTACGACAGCAGGATCGGCAGGAACACCTTGTTGGTGACGATCATCAGCAGCACGCCGAGGCACGCGGTAATGCCGAGCTCGCGCACGATGTCGATCCTGATCCGCATGATGACCATGAAGCCGAGCGCGTTGGTCAGCAGCGCGACGGTGCCCGGCACGAACAGCTTGCGGAACGCGTCGCGCGCAGCGTCGACCGGCGACGCGCCGCGCACCAGCGCCTGCTTCCATGCGTTGGTCATCTGCACCGCGTGCGACACGCCGATCGAGAAGATCAGGAACGGCACGAGGATCGACATCGGGTCGATGCCGAGCCCGAGCAGCGGCAGCGCGCCGAGCAGCCACACGACCGGCAGCAGCGCGACGACGAGCGCCAGCACGGTGGTCTTCAGCGAGCGCGTGTAGGCAAACAGCAGCGCGGCCGTCACGAGGAACGCGAGCGCGAAGAACGCCATCACGCCCGCGATGCCGCTCTCGACGTCGCCCACCAGCTTCGCGAAGCCGATGATGTTCACGTCGATGCCCTGCTTCGCATAACGCGCGCGGATTTCCTCGAGCTGGCGCGCGACCGCGCTGTAGTCGAGCCGCTTGCCGGTGGCCGGGTCGGTCTCGCGCAGTTCCGCGCGGATCAGCGCCGATTTCAGGTCGTTGCCGACGAGGCGGCCGATCTGCCCCGAACGCGCGACGTTGCGGCGCACCTTCGCGAGATCGTCCGGGTTCGCGCTCGAGAACTGGCCGGGCACGACCACGTCGCCGCGAAAGCCGGCTTCGGTCACTTCCGTGTAGTGGACGTTCGGCGTGAACAGCGAGAACACGCGCGAGCGGTTCACGCCGGGGATGAAGAAGACGTCGTCGGTCGCGTGGCGCAGCGCGTCCATGAACGTCTGGTTGTAGATGTCGCCGTCGCCCTTCCAGCGCAGGCTCACGAGGATCGTGTTCGCGCCGGGGAACGCACCCGCATAGCGCTCGAACACCTGCATGTACGGGTGCTGCATCGGGATCATCTTGTTGAAGCCCGGATCGAGCTTCAGGCGCGTGGCCGACAAGCCGAGCGCGAGCGTCACCGCGACGCACAGCAGCATCAGCAGCTTGCGCCGGCGGATGATCGTGTCGGCGCAGCGCTCGACGAACGCGGCGAGACGCGACGCGGAAACGGCTTCAGGAGGACGTGACAGGTCGTTCATGGAATTCTCGGGTCGGGACGGACGATGCGAAACGAACGGAAGGCGGCGCTGCGGGCGGCCGGCATCAGGACGGCGACGGCGTCGACGCAAGCGCGCCGGCCAGCGGCGCGACGCCGGCCTCGCCGCCGAGCAGCAGCGCGCCGTGGCCCATGTCGAGCACGGCCGCGAGGCTCTGCACGCCGCCGAGCTTGCGCACGTCGAAGGTCAGCCCGCCGTCGCGCGACGCGACGATCGCGCCGCCCTGCCCCACCAGCACGAGTTCGCCGCCGGTGAGCTGGGTCGCGCCGAAGTACGACACCGGCACGTGGCTGTCCACATGCGTCCAGGTCGCGCCGCGATCGGTGCTGCGCACCACGTTGCCGCGCATCCCGTATGCGACCCAGTCGCCGTTCGCGAGCATCAGCGCGCCGAACAGCGAACCGGCGTACGGCGACGGCAGCTTGTCCCACGTGGCACCGTTGTCGGTCGAGCGCAGCAGCGTGCCGCTCTCGCCCGCGACCAGCAGGTTGCCGTGGCCGTCGCCGACGATCGCGTTGAGGTGACGGTCGCCGGCCGGCGTCTTCAGCGGCCGCCACGTGAGGCCCGCGTCGTCCGAGCGCAGCAGCTGGCCGAAGCTGCCGGCCGCGAACAGCGGGCCGCCCGCCGCGCCCCACACGGACAGCAGCGGATCGGAATGCTCATGGTCGATGTGTACTTCACGCCAGTGCATGCCGGCGTCGTCGCTGCGGACAATCCGGCCGTCGTGGCCGACCGCGATCCCGAGCGTCGGCGTGATGAAACGCACCTGCGTGAGCGTCGATGCCTGGTCGGGCGTGACCGACGCCGGCCGCCAGCGGGCGCCCGAATCGTCGCTCAGCAGGATCACGCCGCGTTCGCCGACCGCGACGATGCGCGCGCCGGCCCGGGCGAGCCCGTTGATCTGCAGCCGGTCCGCATGGATCGCGGTGACCGGGAACGCCGGCAGCGGGCGCGGTGAAAACGCGAACAGCGCGGCGCCGAGCACGAGCGCCGACATCGCGAGTCCGGGCAAGGTTCGTTTCATGGCTTGTCTCCTGTTTCTGCATTCGACGGCCGTCGGCGCGTGCGCGCCGACGACCGTCGCCTGCAAGTCTCCGGGCCGCCGGTCATGGCCGCGGCCTCGAATCGTCGTTCGTGAATGCTTCGCCGCGTGTGCGGCGCGGCCCATCCGCGTGCCGCTACGTCCGCTACGTGCCGCTATGTCCGCGACGTGCCCTATGCACCGACCTCGAACAGCGCGGCGGCACCCATCCCGCCGCCGATGCACATCGTCACGACCGCGTGCCGTACGCCGCGCCGCGCGCCTTCGAGCAGTGCGTGCATCGTCATCCGCGTACCCGACATCCCGAACGGATGGCCGAGCGCGATCGCACCGCCGTCGACGTTCAGCCGGGCGTCGGGAATGCCGAGCGTGTCGCGGCAGTACAGCGCCTGGCACGCGAACGCCTCGTTCAGCTCCCACAGCCCGATGTCGCCGACGGTCATGCCGAAGCGCGCGAGCAGCTTCGGAATCGCGAACACCGGGCCGATGCCCATCTCGTCGGGCTCGCAGCCGGCCACCGCGAGGCCGCGGAATGCGCCGAGCGGCGTCAGCCCGCGGCGTAGCGCCTCGCTGCGCGACATCACGACCACGGCCGCCGCGCCGTCCGACAGCTGCGATGCATTGCCAGCCGTCACGAACTCGCCCTGCTCGACGACCTTGCCGCCGCTCCACGACGGCTTCAGCCCCGCGAGCCGTTCGGCCGTCGTGTCGGCACGCACGCCTTCGTCGCGCGCCGCACGCAGATCCTCGTGGCCGGCCGGGTTGCCTTCCTTGTCGAACAGCGCGCGCTGCACGTCGAGCGGCGCGATTTCCGCATCGAAGCGGCCGGCCGCCTGGGCGTCGGCCGTGCGCTGGTGGCTCTGCAGCGCGAATTCGTCCTGCGCCGCACGCGAGATTCCATAGCGGCGCGACACGATCTCGGCCGTCTCCATCATCGCCATGTAGGCGGCCGGCTGGTGGTCGAGCACGGCCTGCGAACGCGCGCGATACGCGTTCTTGTGCTTGTTCTGCGTGAGCGAGATCGACTCGACGCCGCCCGCGACGACGATCCGCGCATCGCCCGCGCCGATGCTGCGCGCGGCGCTCGCGATCGACATCAGGCCCGACGAGCACATGCGGTCGATCGCCATGCCGGGCACCGAAGCCGGCAGCCCGGCCGCCGCCGCCGACAGGCGGCCGATGTTGTAGCCCTGCGTGCCCTGCTGCGCGGCGCAGCCGATCAGCACGTCGTCGACGTCAGCCGGCGCGACGCCCGCGCGCCCGAGCGCGGTGCGCACCACGTGGCCGCCCAGCGCGGGCGCCTCGGTGTCGTTGAACATGCCGCGAAACGCCTTGCCGATCGGCGTGCGTGCGACGGAAACGATGACTGCGTCTTCCATGGGCTGGCTCTCTGAATCTAGAAGTAGTAACGGCTGATCGTGTCGGCCACGCAGCCGGGTTTCGCTTCACCTTCGATCTCGACGGTCACGCGAATCCATGCCTGCACGCCGCCGTCGAGCGGCTCGACGCGCAGCAGCTCGCCGACGCCGCGCACGCGCGCGCCGACCTTCACCGGCGCGGGGAAACGGACCCTGTCGCAGCCGTAGTTGACGCCGAGCCGCGCGCCGTCGATACGCACGATCTGCGGCAGGAAATGATTGACGAGCGACAGCGTCAGGTAGCCGTGCGCGATGCACGCGCCGAACGGGCCGTCCTTCGCGCGCACCGGGTCGACGTGCACCCACTGGTGATCGCCCGTCGCGTCGGCGAAGCCGTCGACGCGGATCTGGCCGATCGCGAGCCACGCGCTCGCGCCGAGCGTGTTGCCGACGGCCGCCGCGAGTTCGCCGGGATGCGCGAACACGCGGGGCGTCGCGCGCACGGGGTCGAGGGTCGCGCTCATCATGCGTGCTGGCTGCTGACCGACAGCACTTCGCCCGTCATGTACGACGCGTAATCGCTTGCAAGGAACACCATCACGTTCGCGACCTCCCAGACTTCGGCGGCGCGCCCGAAGGCTTCGCGCGACGCCAGTTGATTCAGCAGGTCGGCCGGGGCCGACTTCTTCAGAAAATCGTGCATCGCGATGCTCGGTGCGACCGCGTTGATGCGCACGCCGTACGGCGACGCCTCGAGCGCCGCGCAGCGCGTGAGTGCCATCACGCCCGCCTTCGCCGCCGCGTAGTGCGCCTGTTCCGCCTGCGCGCGCCAGCCGAGCACCGATGCGTTGTTGACGATCGCGCCGCGGCCGCGGGCCTGCATGTGCGGCAGCATCGCGCGCGTCATCCGGAACGTCCCGGTGAGACTAATGTCAATCACGCGCGACCATTCGGCATCGTCCATATCGACGATGCGGGTCGACCCGCCGAGCCCCGCGTTGTTGATCAGCACGTCGACGCCGTCGAGCTTGTCCTGGGCGTCGGCAACGAGTGCCTGTACGTCGGCCTCGACCGCGACGTTGCACAGGCGGCCGTAGACCTGTTGCAGCCCCGTTTCGGCGCGCAGTGTCTGAACCGCCTGTTCGAGGCGCTTTTCGTGGATGTCGGAGATGAACAGCGCGCGGCAGCCCTCCTCCGCGCAGCGGCGCGCGGCCGCGAAGCCGATGCCGGCGCCGGCGGCGGCCGTGATCAGCACCGATTTGCCGGCGAGCAGCCGGTGGCCCGGCACGTAGGCCGGCGCTTTCTGGATCTGGGGTTCGGTCATGCGGTGCCTCGTGGTTCCCTGGGCATGCCGAGCCCGCGCTCGGCCATGATGTTGAGCTGGATTTCGTTGGTACCCGCGTAGATCGTGTCCGCACGGGAGAACAGGAATACGCGCTGCAGATGGGTGAGCTTTTCGTCGGCCGGATCGATCACGTTCGCGCGGGGCCCGAGCGCATCCATCGCAAGCTGGCCGAGGTCGCGGTGCCAGTTCGACCAGAAATACTTGTAGATCAATGCCTCGCGGCGCAGCGGCGCGGTGGCACCGCCATCGGCGTCGTCGGCGCCGGACAGCATGCGCAGCGCGTTGTAGCGCATCACGCGCAGCCCGGCCCACGCGCGGCCGATCCGCTGCCGCAGCACCGGGTCGCGGTCCGCGCCCGATTCGCGCGCGGCGTCGATCACCCATTCGAGTTCGCGGACGAACTGCATCTGCTGGCCGAGCGTCGACATCCCGCGTTCGAAACCGAGCAGCGTCATCGCGATCCGCCAGCCGTCGCCGGGCGCGCCGACGAGGTCGCGTGCTTCCGCGCGCGCGCCGTCGAAGAACACTTCGTTGAATTCCGCGCCGCCGTTGAGCTGCCTGATCGGCCGGATCTCGATGCCCGGCTGGTCAAGCGGCATCAGCAGGAACGACAGCCCCTTGTTGCCTTTCGACGCGGGATCGGTGCGCGCGAGCACGAAGATCCAGTCGGAATCGTGTGCGAGCGACGTCCAGACCTTCTGGCCGTGGACTCGCCACGTACCGTCCGCATCCTGTTCGGCACGCGTGCGGACATTCGCCAGATCCGAACCCGCGCCCGGCTCCGAATAGCCCTGGCACCAGAACTGCGTGCCGGCGAGAATGCCGGGCAGGAAGCGCGCGCGCTGGTCGTCGGTGCCGCATGCGACGAGCGTCGGCCCGAGCAGCCCTTCGCCGATGTGGCCCATCCTTCCCGGGCCTCCGGCGCGCGCGTATTCCTCGTGGAAGATCACCTGTTCGGCCACCGAGAAGCCGCGCCCGCCGGCGGCGGTCGGCCAGCCGAGGCCGGTCCAGCCGCCCTGCGCCAGTTCCCGCTCCCATGCCTTGCGCAGGTCGGGAAACGCTTCCTCGTCGCCGGGGCCGCCGCGATATTTCAGGCACGCGAATTCGCCGGTCAGGTGCGATTGCACCCAGTCGGCCACTTCGTGCCGCAATTGCTGTTCGCGCGTTTCGCTGTTCATTGAAGGGCTCCTGCGCGTGCGGCGGACGGGCGGGCGGGCGCCGCAACCGCGGCGTCGGGCGCGTCGTCGCGGTGCGCGTCGCCGCCTTCGATCGCATGGGACGCGATCCATTCGAGCAGTTGCGGCGTGCTGCCGAACTGCGCGCCCGACGCCTGCGCGCGCTTGAAGTAGAGATGCGGGTCGTATTCCCACGTAAAGCCGACGCCGCCGTGCAACTGGATCGCTTCCTGGGCGCAGAACGCATACGCGTCGTTCGCGGCGGATTTCGCCGCGGCGATGTCGGCACGCAATGCGTTGCCCGGCACCACGCTGCCGGCTTCCGCGTCCCATGCATGCGCCGCACCGAGCACGGCCGAGCGCGCCGATTCGATCAGCACCATCATCTGCGCGCAACGGTGCTTGACGGCCTGGAACGACGCGATCGCGCGGCCGAACTGCACGCGCTGGCTCGTGTAGTCGAGCGTCAGGTCGAGGCATTGCTGTGCGCCGCCGAGTTGTTCGGCAGCCAGCGCGAGTGCTGCGAACCATGCGGCGCGTTCGAGCACCTGCGCCGCATCGCGGCCCGCAATCCGCGCGTCGCGGCTCACGCGCACGTCGTCGAGCGCAATCCGTGCGAGCGGCCTCGTCGCGTCGAGCGTGTCGAGCGGCGTCACCGCAACGCCGGCTGCGCCGGCAGTCATGTCGATCGCGAACAGGCCGACAGACTGCCCTTCGTTCGCGATCCGCGCCGGAACCAGCAGCAGGTCGGCGCGCGCACCGTCGAGCACTTGCGCCGCGACGCCGGACAATGCGAAGCCTGCCGCTGTTTCCTCCGCGATGAACGGAAGCGGTCGTGCACTGGCCGGTTCGTCGAACGACTCGCCGAAAGATGCGCCGAACGCATTGGCACCCGACCGGCCATATGGCCGACCGACCCGTGCGCCACTTGGCTCGCCGAATAGCCAGTCGAACGGCAGCGCCAGCGTCGCGCTGCACGCGCCTTCGGCGATCTTCGCGAGCCAGTCCATCGCCAGCGGATTGTCACTGCAGCCCGCGAGCGCGGTCGCCGCGAGGCACGCGGTCGAAAAATACGGCACGCACGCGATGCGCCGGCCAAGCTGTTCCATCAGCACCGCCTGCTCGACCGCGCCGAGCCCGAGCCCGCCCGCTGCCTCCGGCAGCGCGAGCGCGTTCCAACCGAGTTCGCCAGCCAATGCAGCCCACAGCGCATCGTCGCGGCCGGCCATCAGGTCGAGTGCGCGGCGCACGTCGGCGGACGCGCTGCGTTCGGCGAGCACGTCGGCGGCCGCGTCGCGGATCATCGCCTGTTCGTCGGTGAGCGCCAGATCCATGCTCAGCTC